>JAOXRV010000824.1 GCA_025800435.1 Cellvibrionaceae bacterium
GTGAGCTGGTTGCTGGTTTGCTTGCCGCCGCCGAAGACTGTGCGCTTGTATTGCCAATATTATTTGCATTTGCGCGAGCTTGACCGCTTCCCTGGTTGGCCCCTGCTTGCTTGGTGTGTGCAGATGATGGGTTGGTGCTGCTGGTTTGGGGCTGGCTATGAGCCCCGTGAGCTGCAGTGCCGTGGCCAGGTTTGCTATTGCCGCTGTTGGTGTTTGGTGAGTTCGTGGGATTGCTGGAATGTGAACTTTTTGCCAGGCCTGGGCCGCTCGCGGCTGATGTGGGGTTGGGTTGGGTTTGCTTAGTGGGTGCGTTGCCTGACCGCGATGATTTTGTCGATTTGGTGGTTTGTGAGTTGCCCGTGGCAGAGTAAGTACTAAGTGAAGATTTTTGTTTGCTACTGCCCAGGCCAGTGGTTTTTGCTTTAAGCTCGCCAACCTCAACCTGTTCTGCTTCTTGCCCGGATAGGCCCTTTGCAAGATTGCTAATATGTTTTCCGGCAGTTGAACCAAACATGCCCGTTGCGGCAATCGACATGGTGGCGATCAGGGCGATAGTGATCAAATAATCTGAGAGTCCCTTCCCTTGTTGCTTGGCACTCATGTGCAGCATGGGCTCGTTATTCATCCTTTAATTTTTCACCGCGTCTTTGAGTGAGCGTTGAAAAATCACACACTGCTTTTCCCCAAGCAATATCAGATTAGAAAATTAATACGGCCAAAAAATAAAAACGAAAATAAGTATTAGGCGGGCAAGATAATTGGTGGCCAGAGGGTGGGCCAGAAGAATGGTTTTACTTGGGGTGGTGTTAATAAAAGGCCGGGCACTTGCTGCCCGGCCCCAAAGAATTTACATGCGCTTCAACGCACAGATCTTATTGCCCGCAGGGTCGCGCAAATAAGCCAGGTACATTTTAAGGCCGCCGCCTTCGCGAATGCCCGGTGGGTCTTCACAGGTGGTGCCGCCGTTGTCGAGGCCGGCTTGGTGCCAGGCGTCGCCCAGTTCGGTGGTCTCGACACTAAAGCCGATGGTGCTGCCGTTGCCGCAGCTGGCGGGCTGGCCGTCGATGGGTTTGGTCAGGGCAAAGATGCCGGTGTCAGTAATATAGAACAGGCGGCCCTTCTCATCGATAACGCCGGGGCCGTAACCCAGGGTGCCCAGAACGGCGTCGTAAAACTTTTTTGATGCCTCAATATCGTTGGCACCAAGCATCACATGGCTAAACATAGTAGCTCCTTATCGTTATTCGCCCGGGGGCGGGGAGGGCCAAGATTGGCAAAAAACGGGGGCCGGGGCAATCGCCTTTAACCCAATTAACGCCCCCGGCTGGTAGATTGTCTATATGAGCATCAATTCCTGTCCCCGGCTTGATATAGCTCCCTATCCTCGGGCGCTAAATTCCGTTAACTTAGGGAGTTCCATAGCCCCTTAAACAAGTGATTTAAGTAGTCATCTAAAAAGTAGAGATCTAGCCGTGTTATCCCCCTATGCAGCAAAGGCCCTTGGCGCCGAATTAGACCAGATGTGGCAACAGTGGTGCGAGCGCGCCAGCGACGAGCAGCGCAGCACCCTTGAGGCGGCCCTGGCCGATGAGAGCCTGGCCCGGCAGCTGGCCAAAGCCTGGGGCGGCAGCCAGTTTATTTTTGAAAACTGCCGCCAACACCCGGCCCTATTGCTGGATTTAATCGCCAGTGGCGAGCTGCAGCAAAGCCTGAGTGCCGAGGATTTTCACGTCCAGCTAAAGGCCACTGAGTGCGCCATAGACAGCGACCTTGAGCGGCTGCTGCGCCAATACCGGCGCCGGGCCATGATCCGCATTGTGTGGCGAGATTTTAACCAGCTGGCGCCGCTGGAAGAAACCACCGGCGATATGTCCTCACTGGCCGAGGCCAGCACCCAGCTGGCGCTGGAGTTTCACTACGCCGCCCTGGCCAAGCGCTTTGGCCTGCCCATTGGCCAATGCTCGGGCGAGGTGCAGGGCCTGGTGGTGTTGGGCATGGGCAAGCTCGGCGCGCGCGAGCTAAACGTGTCCTCGGATGTCGACCTGATCTTCGCCTACCCCGAATCTGGCGAAACCCAACACCCGCCGGCTGAGGCCGGTGCGCGGCCCAAAAAAACCACCAGCAACCAAGAGTTTTTTAACCGCCTGGGGCAAAAAATTATCAAGAGCCTCGACGCCACCACCGTCGATGGCTTTGTGTTTCGGGTGGATATGCGCTTGCGCCCCTACGGCGAGAGCGGCTCGCTGGTGATGAACTTCAACGCCATGGAAGAGTACTACCAAACCCAGGGCAGGGAGTGGGAGCGCTACGCCATGATCAAGGCCCGGGTTATTGCCCAGGGTGGGCCCGGCCCCGAACATGAGCTGGCCGACCAGGGTGCGCTGTTAATGGATATGCTGCGTCCCTTTAGCTACCGCCGCTATATCGACTACTCGGCCATTGAAGCCCTGCGCGATATGAAGAGCATGATCAACCGCGAAGTACACCGCAAGGGCATGTCCAACGATGTAAAGCTGGGCTTTGGTGGCATTCGTGAGGTGGAATTTATCGTGCAGGTATTCCAACTGATTCGCGGCGGCCGCGATACCCGCCTGCAACAGCGTCAGGTGCTAAAACTGCTGCCGCTGCTGCAAGCCGATGGCTACCTGCCCGAGGGCGCCGGTGATCAGCTGGCCGAGGCTTACCGTTTGCTGCGCCATGTCGAACACGCCATTCAGGGCTATCAAGATAAACAAACCCAGGCCCTGCCGGTCGAGCCAGAGCAGCTTGAGCGCATGGCCTGGGTATTGGGCTACCCAGACTGGACGGCGCTGGATGCAGTATTAAAACAGCACCGGGAAAAGGTCAACGCCGAGTTCCAAGCAGTAATTGCCGACCCGGAACAAGAGCAGGCCAGCCACAGCGACAGCGATGAGTGGCTGCCCATTTGGCAGGGCGTGGTGGATGCCGACCCGGCCCAGGAATTTATTGCCGAGCACGGCTATAACAAACCCACCGAAGTGCTCAAACAGCTGCAAGAATTAAAGCAAAACCGCGCGGTATTATCGATGCAGGCCGAGGGCCGCGACCGGCTCGATAAGTTTATGCCCAAGCTGCTGTGCATGCTTACCCAGGGGCGCGACCCCGAAGAAGATATCAACGAGACCCTGCGCCGTATTTTAGGCCTGGTCAGTTCGGTGGCCCGGCGCACCATTTATTTGGTGTTGCTAACCGAGAACCCCTTTGCCCTGGCCCAAACCGCGCGCCTGTGTGCAGCCAGCCCCTGGATTGCCGACCAGCTAAGCCGCCACCCGGCGCTATTGGATGAGCTGCTCGACCACCGCAGCCTCTATTCGCCGCCGAGCCGGACGGATCTGGAAGATCAGCTGCGCCAGGAAATTCTACGTATCGAATGGGATGACCTAGAGGGCCACATGGAGGCATTGCGCTATTTTCGTCTGGCCAATGTGCTGCGTATCTCCGCCTGCGAGGTCACCGGCGCAATGCCGCTGATGGAAGTAAGCGACCACCTCACCGATATTGCCGAAGTAATCGTAGATGCGGTGGTAGAGCTGGCCTGGCAGCAGATGGTCAGCCGCCACGGCCACCCCCGCGATGCCGAGGGCGAGCTGGTGCACCGGCCCGAGTTTTTAATTTTAGGTTACGGCAAAATGGGCGGTATCGAACTGGGCCACGGCTCGGATCTGGATTTGGTGTTCTTACACGGCGGTGCGGCGGGACAGAGTACCAGTGGTGCCAACGACGAGGGCCAGCGCAGCCTGGACAACCTGACCTTTTATACCCGCATGGGCCAGAAGATTATCCATATCATGAATACCCAGACGGTTTCTGGTCAGCTCTACGAGGTGGATATGCGCCTGCGCCCCGATGGCAACTCGGGCATGTTGGTCACCACCCTCGAAGCGTTCGAGCAGTACCAGCAACACGAAGCCTGGACTTGGGAGCACCAGGCCCTGGTGCGGGCTAGGGTGGTTAGCGGTTGCGAGACCCTGGCCCGAGAATTTGGCCAGATTCGCCAGCGAGTGCTGGCCCAGCCCCGGGCGCTGCCGAAGCTGCGTCAGCAGGTAATGGATATGCGCGAGAAAATGCGCAGCCACCTGGGCACACAGGGCAATGATGAAGCCAAAGCGGCCAGCTTTGATATTAAGCAAGACGCCGGAGGTATCGTCGATATTGAATTTATGGTTCAATATGCCGTACTGGCCTGGGCGCACAAAGACGCCGCTCTGGTTAAGTGGACGGACAACATCCGCATTCTCGGCTGCCTTGAGCAGGCCGGGTATCTAGGGGCAGACGACACTGCCCAACTTATCGAAGCTTACAAAGCCTATCGATCCGCTGGCCACCGCTTAGCGCTACAGCGCCAAAAAAGCGTATTAACTGGCCGCGGACATTTTCACGCCGAGCGCCAATCGGTCACCCAGCTCTGGCAGCGTCTGCTGGTGGATGCCCAATAGGTGCTGGCAAACACAGTTTAAGTTTAGCTAGGTGGTGGCAAGGCCCACTGCCGGATGGAGAATACAATGTCATTTGCAGATCGCGATGGAGTTATTTGGTTAGATGGTGAGTTGGTGCCCTGGCGCGATGCCAAGGTACACGTCTGCACCCACACGTTACACTACGGCATGGGCGTATTTGAGGGTGTGCGCGCCTACGCCACCGAAAACCACGGCACCTCTATCTTCCGCCTGAAAGAGCATACCGACCGGCTGTTTAACTCGGCCAAGATTATGATGATGGATATGCCCTTCAGCAAAGAGGTACTAAACGAGGCCCAGCGCCAGGTGGTGCGCGAAAACGGCCTGCAAGAGGGCTATTTGCGCCCCATGGCGTTTTTGGGCTCTGAGGGCATGGGCCTGCGCGCCGATAGCCTCAAAACCCATGTGATGGTGGCCGCCTGGGAGTGGCCCTCTTATATGAGCCCCGAGGCCAAAGAGCTGGGCATCAAGATCCGCACCTCCAGCTATACCCGCCATCATGTCAATATCTCCATGTGTAAGGCCAAGGCCAACGGCCACTACATCAACTCCATGCTGGCCCTGCGCGAGGCCTTAGACAGCGGTTGTGAAGAGGCCCTGCTGTTGGATAACGAAGGCTATGTGGCCGAGGGCAGTGGCGAGAATTTCTTCCTGGTTAACCGGGGCATTATCTACACCCCCGAACTCACCTCCTGCCTGGACGGTATCACCCGCGATGCGGTGATCCAGCTGGCCCAGGAGTGCGGTTACGAGGTGCGCGAGAAACGAATTACCCGGGATGAGGTCTATATCGCCGACGAGGCATTCTTTACCGGCACCGCCGCCGAGGTACTGCCCATTCGCGAGCTGGATGGGCGCCAAATTGCGGACGGTCGGCGCGGCCCCATCACCGAGCGCTTACAGACCCTGTACTTTGATGCGGTAAAAGGTCGCCTGGCCAATCGCTACGATTGGCTGGCCCCTGTCAAATAGTACTATAGTGCTAAGCCCTAGGGAGGCATAAGCCTACCCTGGGGCAATTGTCAGCGCTGATCGCTCGGCTTAGGATGCCTCTATTTAAACAAGACCTAAGCAGTTGAAATCTGAGTATTTGAGATCTAAGCAGTTGAGATCTAAGTCGATAGAAGGCGAAAGACGTGTGGCCCGCTAACAGCAAAAAAAACGACGAGATTGTCATCGACCCCGAATTCCAGCAGTGGTTTCGCCCAGCCCACTTGCTCAGCTTTAATGCCCTGTGGCAGTTACAGTTTGTCGACAGCCATAAAATAGCCTTCCCCGAGTCTGGTAAAACCCTGATCGACCGCTTTGAAATGGCCGGCCCAAACGGCCCCCGGCCCTACTATATAAAACGCCAACTCAACCGCAGTGTGCGCAGCTGGCGCCGCCCCTTTGGCGAGCCCACCTTCGCCCTGGAGCTGCGCAATATCGACTTGTGCGAGAACTACCGCATACCCACCTTCGACCCGGTTTACTACTGCGAGCGCCAAATGCACTCTGGCCTGGCTGCTATCTTGATTCTGCGCGCCCTGGATGGCTACGAGTATTTGCGCGATATTATGCGTCGCTGGCATACCCTAGAGCCCCAGCAGCGCGAGAGCTTTATGATCACCGTGGGCAAGGCCGTGGGCCGCATTCACAACGCCGGCCTCAGTCACGCCCGCCTGGGCCTGGATGACTTTATTGTCGATTTAACCCAAATTCCCCAGTGGCGCCTGGCCAGCCCCCAATATATCGCCCCGGCCAAGGGTGATATCCAGGCCCAGCAACAGCAAGAGCTACAGCACTTTATCGTCTCTCTCGGCGCGATGGAGGAGAGCGAGCTGAATATCCTGCTGCAGGCCTACCACGAGGCCAACCCCAGCAATAAACTCACCGAATCCGTACCTGAAAACCCCCACCCAACCCTGGCCACAGGGTAGCTTGTATCAAGCAACTGGCCAGCGAGGCCCCAGCCACAGAGTTATGTAGAGGTGCCCCGGGCAAACTCGCTGCACCTATTGAAGCTGCTATAATGCGCCCCGAGTTTACTTGGATGAATAACCATGCCCAATGACACTGAGTCATTACCCCAGGTCGCAGCCCCGGTCAGTGGGGTAGATACCTATAAACGCTTGCTTTCATACCTGCGCGATCACAAATTGATGTTTGCCCTGGCCCTGGTCGGCTTTGCGATATTTGCCGGCACCCAGGCGGCCCTGGCCGAGCTGATGGGTTTTTTAATCAACGCCATTGAACAGCAAAACCCCGAGCACAAGATTATTATTCCCCTGGCCATGGTCAGTATCTTTTTTGTGCGCGGCATTGGCAGCTTTATCGGTAACTACTCAATCTCAAAGGTGGCGCTCGGGGTGGTACACAGCCTGCGCACCCAGCTGTTTAACCAGCTCACCGTGGCCCCGGCGGATTACTTCGATAGCAGCAACTCTGGCCATTTAATCTCGCGCATTACCTATAACGTCACCCTGGTGACCGACGCCTGTACCGAGGCCATCAAGGTATTAATACGCGAGGGCTTTACCGTTATTGGCCTGTTTATCTACCTGCTCTATAAAGACTGGAAGATGACCATGGTATTTCTGGCCATCGCCCCGCTGCTTGGCGTTATTGTTGCGGTGGTGGGTAAGCGCTTGCGCAAAATCTCCGGCAAGATCCAGGTGACCATGGGCAATGTCACCCAATCGGCCTCGGAAATGATTAACGGCTACAAGGTGATGCGCAGTTTTGGCGGTGAAGAGTTTGAGCGCCAGCGCTTTGAGCAAGACAGCCGCGCCAACCTCAAGCAAAACATGAAGATGATCACCACTGTTTCGCTCAATACGCCGCTGCTGCAATTGATTGTGGCCATTGCCATGGGGGTGCTGGTGTATATGGCCATGAGCTTTATGGACACCAGCAACGCCGGCGATTTTGTCGCCTACCTAACCGCCGCTGCGATTATGCCCAAGCCGGTGCGCCAGCTCAGCCAAGTTAATGCGCGCATTCAAAAAGGCATTGCCGCGGCCGAGGATATCTTTAGCCAGTTAGATGTGGCGGCCGAGGCCGACAGCGGCAGCCGAGAGGTTGAGCGGGTGCGCGGTACCATCGATATAAAACAACTTAATTTCTGCTACAGCGGCAGCGATGAGGTGGTGCTAAAAAATATTAACCTGCAGATACCGGCGGGGAAAACCGTGGCCTTGGTGGGTCGCTCGGGCAGTGGCAAAACCACCCTGGCCAGTTTGATCCCGCGTTTTTACCACCACAGCCAGGGCAGCATTACCATCGACGGCATCGCCATTGAAGACTACAGCCTTAGCTGTCTGCGCCGCCAGATTGCCCTGGTTAACCAGGATGTCACCCTGTTTAACGACAGCCTGCGCAATAATATTGCCTATGGTGACCTGGGCGAGGTCAGTGAGGCGGCGTTGCAACAAGCGCTAAAGGCGGCCCACGCCAGCGAATTTATCCAACAGCTTGAACACGGCATTGATACGGTGGTGGGCGAAGACGGCACCCGTCTTTCCGGCGGCCAGCGCCAGCGTATTGCCCTGGCCCGGGCGCTGCTTAAAGATGCGCCCATTTTAATTCTGGATGAGGCCACCTCGGCGCTGGATACCGAATCCGAGCGCAAAATTCAGGCCGCGCTTGAGCAACTGATGCAAAACCGCACTACAGTGGTCATTGCCCATCGCCTGTCGACCATTGAAAACGCCGATATGATTGTGGTGATGGACAAGGGCGAGGTGGTAGAGCAAGGCAGCCACAGTGAGTTACTGGCCAAAGACGGCGCCTATGCCAAGTTGCACGCCATGCAGTTTAGCGAGGCCTAGCAGCCTGTTGAAAAACGTTTTCGAGGCAGCTTCAGCAAGGCAAAAATGGGCGAAAAAGCGGAGTTTATGGGTAATAAATGAGCATTTTGAGCCCATTTTTAACGCCGCTGAAGCAACGCAGGTAGTTTTTCAACGCGCTGCTAGTGCCCAGGCTCAGTGGCGGGCGCTGATATCGCCAATATGCTGCCAGTCCAGGTTCACCAGTAGCTGGTTGTCGGTTGCTTTGGCGGCCTGGCCTATCATCTCATCATAGGCGCTGCGCTGGCGCAGGCTAACGTTGCTAAAGGCAATGCCGAGCAGCTGCCGGTGCAAGTCGCCGAGACTAAAGGCGCGAACGGTTTTACCTTGTTTTTCAATGACCTGCTCGCTACCGTCGATAACGGCAAAAGGCTGGTACAGGCAGTTTGGCAGTGACTCGATAATGAGATCAACCCGGCCATTGGCGGCATGGGTTTTGAGTTGCTTGGCATCCATAAGTCTACCTCGGTGGCGTCAATGGCGAGCGTGGAGTGTATACATTATCATAGCGCCAATTGAAAAGGTGAGCTGGCTCATGCGTTATTTTTACAGCCTTGTTTTTTACCTGGCCATGCCCTTGGTGCTGGCGCGCCTGCTGTGGCGGGCCTATAAGGCGCCGGCCTACGCCAAGCGCTGGGGCGAGCGCTTGGCGCTGTTTGCAAAACCCAATTTTGCCGGCAAAAAGGTAATTTGCTTACACTCGGTCTCAGTCGGCGAAACCATTGCCGCCGCCCCCTTAATTCGCGCCCTGTTAAAAACTTACCCCGAGCAGCAATTGGTGGTTACCACCAGTACCCCTACCGGCTCGGCCCAGGTACAGCGCTTATTTGGCGAGCAGGTTTATCATCTGTACCTGCCCTATGACCTGCCCGATGCGGTGGCGCGCTTTTTAAATAAACTGCAGCCGCAGCTGTTGCTAATTATGGAAACCGAGCTGTGGCCCAATTTGTTGGCCGCCTGTCAGCGCCGGGGTATACCCAGCTTACTGCTCAATGGTCGCATGTCGGCCAAATCCGCCCGGGGCTACCACAAGCTCAGCGCCCTAAGCCGGCCCATGTTTGCCAGCCTAAGCGCCGTGGCCGCCCAATCTGGCGCTGACCGCGAGCGCTTTATCGCCCTGGGCGCAGAGCCCGAGCGCTGTCAGCTAAGCGGTAATCTTAAATTTGATTTGCAGATCGACGCCGCTACCCAAACTAAGGCCGAGCTGCTGCAACAGCAGTGGCGCAATGGTACCGCGCGCCCGATATTCCTGGCGGCCTCTACCCATCAAGGTGAGGATGAGCCGCTGTTGCAGGCCTTTGGCAAACTATTGCAGGCAAGCCCCGAGGCTTTGTTGGTGTTGGTGCCGCGCCACCCAGAGCGCTTTGAGCCAGTCGCAAAGTTGATTGCAAACGAAGGTTTTAGCTTACAGCGACGCAGTCAGCAACCGCCTGTGGCCAATGCCACCCAAGTGCTGCTGGGGGATTCCATGGGTGAAATGCTGGCCTTTTTTGGGGCGGCAGATTACGCCTTTATCGGCGGCAGTTTAGTGGATACCGGTGGCCACAATATGATTGAGGCCGCGGTGTGGGCCAAGCCCATTGTTACCGGCCCCAGTTGCTTTAACTTCGCCGAGGCCAGTGCGCTGCTGCTAGAGGCGGGCGCCCTGGTGCAAGTGGCCGATGGGGCCGCCCTGGCTGAGCATTGGCAGCAGCTATTGCAAAACCCAGAGCAGGCCAAAGCCATGGCGGACGCCGCCCAGCGGGTGGCCGCCAGCAATGGCGGCGCCCTGAATAAGATGCTGGCGGCGATTGACGAGCAGCTGATTTAACCGGCTGGCATTGGGCACTGGGTGCCGCCGCTGGCCTCTATCCGCTCTTCGGTACCGGGGTGGGTGCTTAAGTACTCCAGTGCATCCTTCACTTCAAACTCGGTTTCTTCCCAACCTATCCAGCGTTTAAAGCGCTGCCACCAGCTCAGCTCTTGCTCGGCAGGCTCGTCGCCCCTGGCTTCTGCCTCGGCCCGCTCTTGGGCGGCTTTTTGCTCGGCCAGCTTGCGCGCCTGCTCTTGCTCTTCATCGGCCAGCTTGTGGCTGCGCACGAGTGAATCAAGGCTGGCGCCCAGGCAGCTGCTGGGCAGCCCCAGGGCTTTTAGCTGGGCGTTGGAATAAGCATCGGCCTCGCGCTCTAAATCCCGGGTGTAGGCCATCTGCTGCATCACCACCGGCGCCGCCACCAAAATGGCTTCGGCCATACCGCTGACATCGCCAACAATGGTGCTGATCAGCGCGGCCACGCCCAGCGATTGAATAATATTGCGCAAGCCGTGGTGGTGTTCCACATGGCCGGCCTCGTGGGCGAGAATGGCTAGAATTTCATTCTCGTTATCGGTCATTTCCAGCAGCTGGTCGGTGACAATAATATGGCCGCCGGGCAGGGCAAAGGCATTGGCGCCAATATCGCCGCCATCGCGCTGTAACAAACTGTAGTTTTCATGGCCGGGTAGGCGTGCCCAGGCCCTGGCCAGGCGTGCGCTGTCTTCTTTTTTGGCCTTGCTCGGTGACAGCATATCCTGGTCAATACTTTCTAACACTTGTTCATCTAGGTACAGCAGTGCCTCTTGGGGTATCTGTGGGGCCACCAGTTTGGCCCCCCAGGGCAGGCCGTAGGCAATTATTACATAGCTGAATAAGGGCAGCAGCAGTAGCGCCAGTAACACCATGCGCATGCTGCCCTCCCAGCGGTGCACGGTTTGACGGCCCAGCTGGCGCTTAAACAGAGTTTCGATTGCGCCGTGATCCAGGCTTTCAAAGCAGCTGCCATCGGCAAAGGTAATACGATAGGGCAGTTTCCCCACTGGCTCCGACAGCTCACAGCTATCGGGGTTAAACAGCTGACGCTCGCCATTTTGCAGTTGCAATACCAGCTGGCCGCTGTCGCCATCCAGTTGCGCGGCGTACTGCTCGGAGCTGCCGCTTTTATAGTAAAAACCTTTTGCCGCACTCATGTTTAAAACCCAAAGTCAAAATCAAAGGCCTCGCCCACCTCGTCGCCAATGGCGTGGGTGTGGTCTTGGTTGTGGGCAATAAAGGCTTCGGTATCGCCGCGGTAATCAATGTTTTCCAGCTGGAA
>JAOXRV010000835.1 GCA_025800435.1 Cellvibrionaceae bacterium
AACCCTACGGCAGTTTAATTACCGTGGGCAGTTGGCTCAGTGACCAGGCCCAAAAAATTCGCCTAGACCCGATCGAATTTGACGCCGGCCAAAGTCAGTTGAATCAAGCCCAGCTGGCCTATATCGAGAAGCTGGGCAAGCTGCTGCAAGACAAACAAAAATTACGCATCAAAGCCTGCCCTATTGCCAGCCCCAGCGAAACCGCCTGGCTGGAGCAGCAAGCCCAGCAAGCAAACGCCGAACAAGCCCCGCCGCCAATTGAGGAACAAATCCAAACCCTGCAAAAACAACGCCTTGATGGGCTGCAAAAACAACTGCTAGAGCAATACCAGATCGAGCCCAGCCGTATTATCCCCTGCCACGCCCAGCAGGATACCAAAGCGCAAAAGCCCTATTTGCACCTAGAAATATAGGCCTCCACTTGGCCGAACAAATGGCATTGGCCCCACAGGGCTGCTTGGTGATGCAAGCGGGCAATAGCGCCATCGTCGACGCCTTCTGCGCCGGCCGCCTTGAAGGCCGCTCGGGTAATACCCTTGGCATGTTGCCGCACGGAATTGAGTTGCAAAATTTGATTGATCGCTGCCGGGTGGCTTAATTTATATCGTCTCAGAAGGCCGAAAATTAACGGCCTTTTTTACAGCTATTGGCGCTGGCGCACCGCCTCAAACAAACAAACCCCCGTCGCCACCGATACATTGAGGCTGCTGACTTCACCAGCCATGGGTATATTAATCAAGCTATCACAGCACTCACGGGTTAGGCGGCGCATGCCTTTACCTTCGGCGCCCATTACCAACGCCATAGGCCCGCTTAAATCGGCCTGGTGCAGGCCCTGCTCGGCCTCACCGGCGGTGCCAATGGTCCACACCCCCTGTTGTTGCAGCCATTTTAAGCTGCGGGCCAGATTGGTGACGCAGATATAGGGCAATACCTCGGCGGCGCCGCAGGCCACCTTACGGGCGGTTTCATTCAGGCTGGCCGAATTATCTTTTGGGGCAATCACTGCCTGCACCCCGGCGGCCTCGGCACTGCGCAAACAGGCGCCTAAGTTATGGGGGTCGGTAACGCCATCGAGCACCAATAAAAACGCGGGCTGCTGCAGGCCCTCGACCAAAGTTTGCAGGTATTTTTCATCGTGCACTTGGCCGGGCTTGGCCAGGGCGATAACCCCCTGGTGATTGCCATCGACCTTGTCGTCGAGGGCCTTACGGCTGACCTGCTGTACGGGCAGGGAGAGCTTTTCCGCCGCAGCCAGGACTTTTTGTAAACGCTGGTCGTTGCGGTTTTTTAACACCCACAGTTCGGTTACTCGGTGGGGGCTGGATTTTAATAGGGCCTGCACCGCGTGCAGGCCAAAAACGGTTTCAAGTTTTGCCATATGTTTAACTACTAACTTCGCTTGTTGCGGCCAGTTTTTTTAGCGCTAGGTTTTTTGCCTGCGGCTTTCTTACTAGCGGCGGCTTTATTGCCTGCGGCGCTTTTCTTGCTAGCGGCGCTTTTGGCCTTGCGCACCCGCTGGCCCTTGCTGGGTTTTTTCGCCGGCTTTTTACGGCTCTTGGCTGCGGGCTTATCATCACTGGTATTTTTACGCCCGGCGCCCCGCGTGCCTGAATCAGCTTTATCGTCGAGCTGTTTCAGGCGGGCGCGGTTGCCCCGGGCATCAATCTTTGGGGGCGAGCCCTTGGCTTTGCGCCGGCGGCTTGGTTTAAGGCGCTCAATCAATTCAAGATCGACCTTGCGCTCATCCAGATCCACCCGCACCACCTGTACTCGCAGCGGATCGCCCAGGCGAAATACCTGACGGCTTTTTTCGCCCACCAAACGGTGCTGGGCGGCCTCAAAGTGGTAGTAGTCCTGGGGCAGCGCACTGATATGCACCAGGCCTTCCACATAGACATCTTTTAGCTCAACAAAGATACCAAAGCCGGTCACTGCGCTGATAACGCCCTCAAAAGTATCGCCGACCCGATCTTGCAGGTATTCACACTTTAACCAGCTGACCACATCGCGGCTGGCCTCATCGGCCCGACGCTCGTAGCTGGAGCAGGTTTCGCCCAGCTGCAACATAGCGGCCATATCGTAGGGGTAGATCTGGGTTTTGGGAATGGGCTTAGCGCCTTTAACTTTTTGTACCGGCGGTTTGCTAAACAGCGCCAATAATTTTTGCCCCACGCCGCCACGGCCGCGAATTACCGAGCGAATGGCCCGGTGTACCAACAGATCGGGATAGCGGCGGATGGGTGAGGTAAAGTGGGCGTAGGCCGGATAGTTAAGGCCAAAGTGGCCCTCGTTATCGGGGCTGTACACCGCCTGCTTTAAGCTGCGCAACATTACCGTTTGAATCAAATGGGCATCGGGGCGCTCTTGAATGGATGCCAACAGGCGCTGATAGTCGGAGGGCTTGGGTTTAACGTTGCCACCCAGGCTTAGGCCTAGCTCGCCGATAAAATCGCGCAGGTTTTCCAGCTTTTCTTCGCCGGGGCCTTCGTGCACCCGGTACAGGGCCGGCAGCTCTAACTTTTCTAAAAAGCGCGCCGCACAGACATTGGCACAGAGCATACACTCTTCGATCAGCTTGTGGGCATCGTTGCGCACCACCGGCACGATGCGCTCAATTTTTCGCTCGGGATCAAATAAAATTCGGGTTTCGGTGGTTTCAAAATCAATTGCGCCGCGCTCGTCGCGGTTGGCCCGCAGCTGCTGATACAAATCGTGCAAGGTATCGATTTGCACCAGCAAATGGCTCAGGGCCTTGCGCGCCTGGCCGTCTTTGCCGTCTTTTCTACCACGCTCGGCCAGCACCTCGCCCACCTGGGTATAGGTGAGGCGCGCATGGGAGTGAATTACCCCCTCATAAAACTGGTAGCCGCTTATACGGCCCTTGGCGCTGATGTTTATCTCGCACACCATGGCCAGGCGGTCGACCTTGGGGTTTAGGGAGCACAGGCCATTGGACAGGGCCTCGGGCAGCATCGGCAACACATGATCGGGGAAATACACCGAGGTGCCACGGGTTTGAGCCTCCCTATCCAGGGCCGAGCCCAGTTGCACATAATGGGAGACATCGGCAATGGCCACCAAAAGGCGCCAGCCCTTGGTTTTTTTATTAAATTCGCAGTAGACCGCATCGTCAAAATCCCGCGCGTCTTCGCCGTCGATGGTAACAAAGGGCAGTTTGCGCAAATCGACCCGGTGTTTTTTATCCGCCTCGTCGACCTCTGGCGGCAATGCGTCGGCTTCGCTATTGACCTCACCGGGCCAAATATGGGGCAAACCATAAGAGCGAATGGCGACATCAATTTCCATGCCCGGGGCCATATGGTCGCCCAGCACTTCGATCACCCGGCCAGTAGGGTGCTGGCGGCGGTCGGGCTGCTGGGTAATTTCCACGGTCACATATTGGCCAATGGTGGCGCCGCCAGTTGCGTCTGCTGGCACCATCACATCGTGAATCAGGCGGGCGTTATCCGGGCGCACAAAGCTCACCCCGCTCTCGGTGTAAAAGCGCCCCACCACCTGGTGGGTATTGCGCACCAGCACCTCGACAATGGCGCCCTCGCGCTTGCCTCGATAGCCCTTGCCACTGTCGCGCACCAATACCTCATCGCCGTCGAATACCCGGCGCATTTGGCGGGCCGCCAGGTATAGGTCGCCGCCACCAGCGGCGGGAATCACAAAGCCGTAGCCGTCTTTGTGGGCCGAGACCCGACCGCGCACTAAATCGAGGTGTTCTACCGGCCCATAGGCCCAGCGGCGATTGCGCATCAGCTGGCCATCGCGCTCCATGGCGATAAGACGACGGCGCAACGCTTCAATGCTATCCTCATCGGCCAGCTCAAAGCGTTCACACAGTTCTGGGTGGGTCAGTGGCCCGGGGGCGTTATCCAGCTGTTTAAGAATAAACTCGCGGCTGGGGATGGGGTTGCTGTACTTTTGTGCTTCCCGCTCGGCATGGGGGTCGCGCAGCTTGTTTGATTTGGACAAATTTTAAATCCCTAATGCACCCGATCAGCTCGGGCATTGGCTAAGATAAGCCAATTATAGGGGTTTAGCGCCTAACTGACACTGTCTATCAGCTGGCCAGGGGCTTTATTGGCGTTAATATTGTCCAGGCCAACTAAGGTTTGGGTCAATTCCAGGCTTTTGCGCTGAATTTCCGCCTGGCTGGCGCGCTGCTGTTGGCGCAACTCGGCCAGCTCCTGCTCCAGCTGCTCCTTATCGTCGCGCAGACGTTCGGCCTCGGCCTCGGCCAGGCGCCCCTCGCGCTCGCCCTGATTCTGGCTGCGCTGTTGCTGAGACAGCTCGCGCAGGGCCTGCTGCTCCAGCTGGGCGGCCTTGGCCGCTACCAACTGGTCTTGGGGTGAGGGATCAAGGGGGGCCAGCGCGGCCCGCTGCACCTTGCGCGCATTGGCGGCGGTGGCTTCGGGGTCGCCGGCGACAGGGCTGAGGCGAATGGGCACCTCCCCGGCAATCGCATAGGGGCGGCCGTCTGGTCCGGTTTGGTATTGGTAGCTGGGGGCACCGGCCAACTCACCGCCGACACTGGCGTGGGCCTGTTCATGACTGTGTACCGCCCGCTGGCGGGCCGCCAATTGCTGCAACTGGGCCAGCTCGGCCGAGCTTAAATCGCCGCTGCCCTGGCGGGCCTCTTCACGACTGGCAGCGGGATCGGCACCGGACTCAGGGCTCGGCTCTCGACCCGGTTCGGGGCCAAGCTCGGCACTGCGCCCACGGCGCAGGTTTTTTTCGGTTTTGGGCGGCTCTTCCACCGGCCGGATAGTGCTGCTTTGGGCCTCAGGATTGGCCTGGCCCACAGGCTTAACCACGGTATTGTCGAAGGGGGTTACCGTATTGGCAAGCGAGGTGTTGCTGGGGCCGCTAATCATAAGCAATCTCCCACACTAGGCCTTAATATCCAGAAGACTGCCAAGTGTGCGACCACTCACTTCCACCACCTTGGCAGAGGCGTCAAACAACTGTTGCCCCTGCTTTAAGGCAGCGATGGGCTCGATCAGCGAAGCGCCGTTACTCTGCTGGGGCTGGCTACCACCCGTACCTCCCACATTGCCGAGGCCGGCAATCTCACTGGCGGCCCCCTGCATGGTCTGCTTACCCTTATGCAAGCCCTGCACACCAATGGCCAAGCTAGAACCCGAATTAATCTCCATAAGCCCTCCTTAAATCCTCAGGACAGAAATTAATGCTATAGAGCTAATTTTACCCCTTCTATTGCCCCAGCTTGAGACCGTCTGGCGGATGTTTAAGACAGTTTGTGCTTATAAAACCGACAATCTCAGCCCAAATCGCATAAAAGCATGAAAATTAAGTAATCTCCGGCCGGCCGATGATTGACAGGGCCCCAGGAAATCACTAATATGCGCGACCTCAAACGGCGAAGCCGTTTATGCCCAGGTGGTGAAATTGGTAGACGATGCGCAGGAGCGCGAGTGTCGCGAGAGCAGGAAGCGGTAGCGACCACGCTAACTGGCAGATAGGCCAGCAAAGCTAGCAACCAAGATCGGGCTGAAAACAACCACGCAACAAGCCCAGGTGGTGAAATTGGTAGACACGCTAGCTTCAGGTGCTAGTGGGGGCAACCCCGTGGAGGTTCAAGTCCTCTCCTGGGCACCATATCAAAGACTTGAATAGTCTAAGAAAGCCTCGCTAGGCCAGAGCCAGCGGGGCTTTTTCATTTTTGGGTAGCCTAACGCAGTCCAAGGTGATCCAGTAGAAACCCACCATATTTGGTGGGTTTATTGGTGGGGCTGAAGGCTCGTCTCGACATCATTTCCATCTTGTTGTGAAACCCCTCGGTGATTCCATTGGTTTTGCTGAATCGCCACATCACCAAAATCGGTCCCATCCAGCTTCTGGCTACTTTCGCTGGTCTGAATTATAGGTAAATAGCCACCGCAACGCCCAAGCGGGCCTGCCCACCACACTTGCCTTGACTGGCCGATAAATGGCCGATATATTGAAAATCACACCAAAATTGGCCGATAAATAGTAATCACGCTTGTTTATCGGCCATTATTTGGCCGATATAAACATTGAGAAGACAGAGCAATGGCCGATAAAAAAGCGCTTTTAGACTACCTGAACCATCAAGATCCTAAATGGCAGAGTGCATCAGAGATCAAGTCGGCACTGGGTGATGTGGCCAATCGCAGTTTGAGGCGGTGGCTGGTTGAACTGGTGGAAAATGATCTGCTGGAACGTCGAGGCCAGAATAAGGGTACACAGTACCGCCGGTTGACACCTCCCCTCCCTATACCACCTGCCAGTAGGGAGGATAGCCATGTAGGCTCATTCGATGAGATTTTTTCTCGCACCAGTCTGCAGGCATTGGAACAAGTCACTGCGCCTATTTATACCCGCTCCCCCGTTACCTATACAGAAGCCTGGGTAGAGAGTTATCGCCCCAATGAGACCTATTATCTAACAGCAGCACAACGGGAAACTCTGCATCGGCAGGGTAAGCGCATGGGTATCCAGGGGCGAGCGGGGACATATATCAAGAAAATATTCCAACGCCTGTTGATCGATTTGAGTTACAACTCTGCTCGATTGGAGGGCAACACTTATAGCATTGCTGATACGGAGCAATTGCTATTTCAGGGCATTAGCGCCGAAGGAAAAATGGACGAAGAGCGGTTGATGATTCTTAACCACAAAGAGGCCATCGAATATTTAGTTCGCAATATACAAACGCTAATACCTGATGAGGAGTGCATTCGCACACTCCACTATTTACTGGCGGACAGTTTGGTAGCCCCAGGGGCGGCGGGCCATGTACGCGATGAAGGTATTGGAGTTTCTGGCACCACCTACGCCCCCCTGGAAGGCAAAGAGCGCCTGACAAGACTACTGATCAATATGCTGGATAAGGCGCGTCAGATCAAAGACCAGTTTGAACAAAGCTTTTTCTTACTAGGGCATATATCGTACCTGCAAGCTTTTGTTGATGTTAACAAACGCACCGCCCGCCTAGCCTGTATTATCCCCTTGATTGCAGAAGACTATGTGCCGCAATCATTTATAGATGTGGACAAGGATGCTTATTTAAAAGCAATCATCTGTTTCTATGAGTTAAACAACATTGCTCCACTTGCGGAGCTTTATTGTTGGTCTTATATGCGATCCTGCCTGCATTTTGACAATCAGTTACAAGCGGTTGGTTTTGATGAGATTGCAGCTCTCTACCGAAGCCAACGGCGAGCGCTGGTTGCCGAGGTTGTTCGTCAACAATTATCGGCTGGAGAGATTCCCCATTTTTTACAAGCACAATTCCCTAAAGGAATTGCAGCTGAACACCGGGAGAAATTTTTACAAGATGTGCTGGAAGAAATAAAGCACCTGGATGTAGTTCGAATTGCGGGAATGGGGATTACCCGGAGGGAATATGAGGCGTGGCGTGCAGTCGCTGGAGACTTATCGACGCTGGCTTGATTTCACAAATACGCCGGTAGAGCCTCAATAGAGCGCAGAAACTAAAAAGCCTCGCCAGGCCAGAGCCAGCGGGGCTTTCTCATTTTTGGGTAGCCTAACGTAGTCCAAGCGCTGGATATACCGTTTTAGGCTGTTCAACAAGCGCCCCCAACCTCAAAACGGAAAAAAAGCCTCTTTTTCATAAAAATCAATAAGTTAGCAATCGATTACATGTTGATGGCGTCGACACATTAGGGGGTTATATCGATACTTTCCAAAAATATCGACACATTTAACCCTCTTATAAAAGACTATTAAAGGAGCAACACTATTAGCCCTCTCCAAAACTGGCTAAAACGCACTATATAGAGTACTATTAAACGCACTATTGATAGCTTTATTAGGGGTCAACTCATGACCAGCATTACTGCAAACGATCTCAAGACCAAAGGCGTGTCCATTGTCGAATCCGCCCTCCAGCAAGACGGGGAAGCCGTCATTACCGTGCGCGGCGAGCGCAAGTACGTTGTGCTCGACTTCAATACCTACAACAAACTGCGCGAATACGAGCTGGATATTGCCCTTCAGGAAGCGCGCAGCGATGTCGCCAATGGCAACTACAAAACCGAAAGTGTGGATGAGCATATGAAGCGAGTCCTGGGCTAATGCCATACACACTGATATATCCGGATAGCTATATCAGGCGCGCCAAGAAATTCTTGCGGAAGCATCCAGAGATACACAACCAGTACAGAAAAACGCTCGAACTACTGGAGTTAGACCCCTACCACCCCTCATTAAGGCTGCACAGTCTGGAAGGTCGCCTGAAGGGGCTATCCTCCGTCTCCATCAATATGAGCTATCGGATTGTGCTAGAGCTGGAGATTCAGGACGAGAAAATCGTCCTGATTAATATTGGTAACCATGGCCAGGTTTATTAGCCAGACTGAGCGCCGTTTATCAATGATTGATAACCTTTTACACACTATTATTGGAAAAGCTACAATTTTGTAGTAATGTGCCTACATTGGTCTGAATTGGCGAGGGTGATCAGATGAGCGTTACAAGCATTACAAGTAGAGAATTCAATCAGGATGTCAGTAAGGCCAAAAGGGCTGCATCAGAGGGGCCGGTTTTTATTACTGACCGAGGTCATGTTGCGCATGTCTTATTAACCATTGAGGAATATCAAGAGATCACTGACAAGGGCAAAAATATTGTAGAGCTGCTGGCAATGCCAGATGCTGCGGACATCGATTTTGAAGCACCTCGGATGAAATCTGAACTGTATCGTCCGGCGGACTTGTCCTGATGTACCTGCTTGATACCAATGTCATTTCTGAACTGAGAAAGGCCAAGTCGGGTAAAGCTGATAAAAAGGTTCGGGCGTGGGCGGAGAGCGTTTCCGCCTCCAGTCTCTACATGTCAGCCATTACTGCTCTTGAACTTGAAACTGGAGTCCTGTTGGTTGAACGTCGTGACCCAGCACAAGGCGCAGTGCTTCGTTCCTGGCTCAACACCCATGTACTGCCCGCATTCTCCGACCGGATATTACCTATTGATGCAGCAGTCGCTCAGTACTGCGCCAGGTTGCATGTCCCCAACCCCAAGTCGGATCGCGATGCACTCATAGCCGCAACTGCCTTGGTTCATGGAATGCCTGTGGTCACCCGCAACGTCCAGGACTTCGCGCCTACGGGGGTGGAACTGTTGGATCCTTGGGAATAGATTTAGCCCGCCGCGATATGCAGCTACGATTTCTGTAACACCTAGACACGATATTAAAGAAAAGCCGACCCATGTTATCGGAGCTGATATTACTTGCCTACCAGGCCAACGTACTGGGTGTGATCGTCAATATGGACTATCGCTTAGCGCAAGATGGCGGCGGTTTTAATCTGCGCCCAGAGCTGGTCGCCAACCTGAATACCCAAATGATCTTGAGAGTAGCGGCTAATTCTGGCCAGGGCCAGCTCCTCGCCTATTTTAAGCTTAACCAATACCATGGCACCGCTATCCGCCGGCGCCAGCTCAAGCACCTCGGCGGGTAAACGGTTAAGAATACTTGAGTCCGCACATTCGCTTTTGGCCAAACTGATATCTTTAGCCAACAACCGCAAGCGAACCCTGGCCCCCAGCGACTCACCACCACCGGCCAGCATGATCTGGCCACCGGCAAAGGCAACCCGAATCAGACCCCAGCGGGCAAATTTAGCCTGTACATGTGCCTCGATAAGTACCCCGGCCTCTTCTCCCACCGCCAAGGGCGAGTCCAATTGAGCCAATACCTCAGTGATAGGGCCACTCGTTAGCAAACACCCTTTATCCAATACCAATAGGTAATCTGCCAGGCGCGTTAGCTCAGCGATCGAGTGACTGACATAAAAGGTTGGGGTTTGACGCTTTTCTTTAAGCGCCAGCAAATAAGGTAAAATTTCCTGGCGACGAGCTTCATCCAGGGCGGCAAGAGGCTCATCCATCAGCAGCAAGCTGGGCTCCACTAATAACGCCCGCGCCATCGCCACTCGCTGGCGCTCCCCACCTGAGAGCTGGTCGGGGCGGCGGCCTAAACAGGCCTGAATACCCATCAACTTAATAACCGCATCGTAGCTGGCGGGCTCAACCGATTTAGCGGCGCGCTTTAGGCCATAGTGAATATTTTTAGCGGCACTAAGGTGAGGCAGCAGACTTGCCTCTTGAAACACATAAGCCAAAGAGCGCTTATGGCTAGGCTTAAAGGTCTTGGCCGATTGCCAACATTCATCACCCAGATACAACTCACCCTCGGCGCGCTCAAGGCCGGCAAGACAGCGTAATAAAGTGGTTTTACCCGAGCCAGATTCCCCCAGCACACCGATAATACCCCGGCCTGGCAATACTGCCTCCAGTGCCAAACGGGGCCTGGCGCCACCGTGTAATTTGAATTTGAATCGCAGCTGATCACTCATGGGCGGCT
>JAOXRV010000859.1 GCA_025800435.1 Cellvibrionaceae bacterium
ACTTGGCACGCAGCTTGTTAGGTCATAACTTGCAAAATAGAGAATAAGCCCCATAGTAGTGGGGTGGCATCGGTTTTAGGTGCCAGCGATAAGACAGATTCCAGAAGAGGCACAGATGGAACACAGTAGCGAAGCCCCAAACAGCCCAATTGAATTGCCCCTGCTACCCCTGCGGGATGTGGTGGTCTACCCCCATATGGTGGTGCCCCTGTTTGTGGGGCGGGAAAAATCCATCGAGGCCCTAGAGGTGGCCATGGCCGCCGATAAGCAAGTAATGCTGGTGGCCCAAAAAGATGCCTCTGACGACGACCCGGGCATTGATGGCATGCATCAAATTGGCACCGTTGCCTCGGTTCTGCAATTGTTGAAACTGCCCGACGGTACTGTCAAGGTACTGGTTGAAGGTGCCCATCGTGCGCGTATCCTTGAGCTGCGCGCCGAGGAGAATCACCACCAGGTTAAGGTCGAGGTGCTGGACTCAGCCGAGGTAGACGAGCGCGCGGCGGATGTATTGATTCGCACCGCCATGGCCCAGTTTGAACAATATGTAAACATGAACAAAAAGATTCCATCAGAGGTGATTACTTCGCTCTCGGGAATCGACGAGCCCGGGCGTTTTGCCGACACCATTGCCGCCCACATGACCCTGGAGCTGGCGCAAAAACAAGAGGTGTTGGAAATTGCTGATGTGCAGGCGAGAATCGAACATTTGCTGGCGCAAATGGAAGCGGAGTCGGATATTTTCCAAGTGGAAAAGCGCATTCGCGGCCGGGTTAAAAAACAGATGGAAAAAAGCCAGCGCGAGTACTATTTGAATGAGCAGATGAAAGCCATTCAAAAAGAGCTGGGCGATATGGGTGATGAGCCCAACGAAGCGGAAGATCTGGAAAGTAAAATTGCCGACAGCGGCATGAGCAAGGAGGCCGAAGAAAAGGCCCGCTCAGAGCTGTCCAAACTCAAGCAGATGTCACCGATGTCGGCCGAGGCCTCGGTGGTGCGCTCCTACCTGGATTGGATCGTCAATCTGCCCTGGAAAAAACGCAGCAAGGTACGTCACGATCTGGTGCGTGCTGAAAAAATTCTCAACGATGATCACTACGGCTTAGAAGAAGTTAAAGAGCGTATTATCGAATACCTGGCGGTGCAAAAGCGGGTGCGTAAAATTAAGGGCCCGGTACTGTGTTTAGTGGGCCCACCGGGGGTGGGTAAAACTTCGCTGGGTGAATCCATTGCCCGCGCCACCAACCGCGAGTATGTGCGCATGGCCCTTGGCGGTGTGCGTGATGAGGCCGAGATACGCGGCCACCGCCGCACCTACATCGGCTCGCTGCCGGGCAAGCTGATTCAAAAAATCTCTAAAGCGGGTGTTAAAAATCCCCTGTTTTTGTTTGATGAAATTGACAAGATGGGTATGGACCATCGTGGTGACCCGGCCTCGGCCCTGCTGGAGGTGCTCGATCCGGAGCAGAACAAAGCCTTTAACGACCACTACCTGGAGGTCGATTACGACCTGTCCGATGTGATGTTTGTGTGTACCTCCAACTCCATGAATATTCCCGGCCCACTGCTGGATCGAATGGAAGTAATTCGCCTGCCTGGATACACCGAGGACGAAAAGGTCAACATTGCCGAGCGTTACTTAATACCAAAACAGATGAAGGCCAACGGCCTTAAAGACAAAGAGCTGAGTGTACAAAGCGATGCGATTCGCGATGTGATTCGCTATTACACCCGCGAGGCCGGAGTTCGAGGCCTGGATCGTGAGGTGGCAAAGATTTGCCGCAAGGTGGTGAAAGAGGTGGTGACCAAGGCCGTCGATGGCCAAGTCGGTGTCGACCCGGCTGCTCTGGAACATTACCTCGGGGTGCGCAAGTTTGACTTCGGTGTGGCCGATGAGCAAAACCAAGTAGGGCAGGTCACCGGCCTGGCCTGGACCCAAGTGGGCGGTGAGCTGCTCACCATTGAGGCCTCTACCGTGCCCGGTAAGGGCCGCATGGTCAAAACCGGCTCACTTGGCGATGTCATGCAGGAGTCGATCCAGGCGGCCACCACGGTGGTGCGTGCGCGCAGTCAGGCGCTGGGCATTGTCCCCGATTTCCACGAGACCTCGGATATCCATATCCATGTGCCCGAGGGCGCAACCCCTAAGGATGGCCCCAGTGCCGGTATCGCCATGGCCACCGCGCTGGTATCGGTATACACCAATATACCCGTGCGCTCGGAAGTGGCAATGACCGGTGAAATTACTTTGCGTGGCGAGGTTTTGCGTATTGGCGGCCTGAAGGAAAAGTTGCTGGCAGCGCACCGGGGTGGAATTACCACCGTGGTAATTCCCGCCGGCAACGAGCGCGATCTAAAAGAGATACCCGATAATATCAAAGAGGATCTTACCATCGTTCCGGTGAAGTGGATTGAC
>JAOXRV010000867.1 GCA_025800435.1 Cellvibrionaceae bacterium
TCTATTCCAGAAATTGAGTTTATTGAGCCAGGGGGACTGAGCGGTTTTGCTCCATACCACACACACATCGGCCACATTAATATGGTCACCCCAGGCTTTGTGCAACATTTTATCGCCGTCGTGATGCCGATAGGATACGACCAGTCCATACAAATCGTAATTGTACAGCGGTTTAATTTTATACTGACGCTCGGCTAATTTGACGCTAAACGGGCTTTTATAACTGGGGGTTTGGCTTGGCTCTTGCAAAACCCCCGAATGCAAACGGATATTAGAAGGTATTTCGTTGCGCTTAACAAAGCTGATTAAACAAATGGCGAGACTGAGAATAAACAATATACGCATGGTCTTTAGCTAAGTCATAAATTGCTTAACACCCAGGCCTGGGCGCAGTGCTGTATTTTTTAGTAGAGGCCAGCGGCGAATAAACAGCTGGGCTTACTCCCGTCTCCACTTGGTTGCCACCTGGCCATCGCCATCCCGATAATCTTCCAAAACAACACCTTGGGCTTTAAGCTGGCCGCGAATTTCATCGGAGCGGGTAAAATTTTTCTCGGCCCGGGCCGCAAAGCGCTCGGCGATTAAGGCTTCTATCGCCTCGGCCGCCAAATCCCCTTCACTGCCCTGGGTAAACCACGCCTCGGCATCGGCCTGTAGCAAGCCGAGCAAGTTGCCCAGTGCCAGCAGCTCGGCTTTAAGCGCAGGCCTGGCCTCGGCCTCGGCCAGCTTTAAACGCTTGGCCAAACCCAGCAGCTCAGTCACCGCTTCACGGGTATTGAGATCATCCAGTAGGGCGGCGTAGGCTTTGCTCGCTTTTAATTGCTGCTCACTGTAACTGGCCGCCTCAATAGCCTGCTGATCGCGCAGCACCCCATAAATATAATCGAGGTTATCTTTGGACTGCTCCAGCAACTGCTGGGAAAAGTCCATATCCGAGCGATAGTGGGCTGACAATATAGCGTAGCGCAGCACTTCACCGTGGTGTTGCTTTAACAACTCGTGCACCATGCGAAAGTTACCCAGTGACTTGGACATCTTCTCGCCGTCGATATTAATATAGCCATTGTGCATCCAATAGCGCACGTATTCGTCTGCATCGTTGGCGCAGCAGCTCTGGGCAATTTCATTTTCGTGGTGGGGAAAAATCAAATCTTTGCCGCCGCCGTGTATATCAATGCTCTCGCCCAGGTGTTTTTTAATCATCGCCGAGCACTCCAGGTGCCAGCCGGGACGACCAAAGCCCCAGGGGCTCTGCCAGCCTGGCTCGTCCCCAGCAGAGGGCTTCCATAACACAAAATCGCCGGCGTATTTTTTATAGTCGGCAACTTCCACC
The DNA here is from genome assembly GCA_025800435.1 of Cellvibrionaceae bacterium. GTDB lineage: Bacteria > Pseudomonadota > Gammaproteobacteria > Pseudomonadales > Cellvibrionaceae > Pseudoteredinibacter. The sequence goes on from JAOXRV010000867.1 coordinate 1,334, forward strand.
CGCGCGCCATCGAGCATATCTTCGAGTTTGCGATTGGAAAGCTCACCGTAGTTGTGCATGGATTTAACATCAAACAGGACATGGCCTTGGGATTCATAGGCGTGGCCCTTGGCGATCAGGGCTTCGACCATGGCGATCATTTCCGGCAGATGCTCGGTGGCCTTGGGAATAAACGTTGGCTCCAGGCAATTCAGTGCCGCCATATCCCCGGCATAGGCCTCGGTGTAACGCTCGGAGATCACTTCAATGCCAACGCCCTCAGCTTTGGCGCTGGCCATAATTTTATCGTCGATGTCGGTAATATTGCGGGCGTAGCTAACCTTGGGGTATTGCAGTTGCAATACTCGAAACAAGGTATCAAATACCACCGGCGGGCGGGCGTTGCCAATATGCACATAGTTATAGACCGTGGGGCCGCACACATACATTTTTATATGGGCCGGATCGATTGGGCTAAAAACTTCCTTTTTGCGCTTTTTGGTATTGTAAATATGTAAACTCATCACACTGTTCTCGCTCTTAACCGGGCCTTAAACTTTGTTGGCCCAGTTATCTTTTAAACCGATGGTGCGGTTAAACACCAGCTTTTGCTCACTGCTGTGTTTAGAGTCCAAACAAAAATACCCTTCCCGCTCAAACTGATAGGCCAGGCCCTGGGGGGCTTGTTGCAGGCCAATTTCAGCTTTGGCGCCACTGATAATGGTCAGTGAATGCGGGTTGATGGCATCGAGGAAATTTTTATCCCCGGCATCTGGGGCCGCATCGTTAAATAAACGGTCGTACAAGCGCACTTCGCAATCCACATTGTGGCTGGCCGATACCCAGTGGATAACACCGCGCGGGCGAATATCACCCTCGGGATTTTTACCCACGGTATCGGCTACCAAGGAAACTTTTAACTCGCTGATATTGCCGTCATTGTCTTTGATTACCTCGTCGGCTTTAATTACGTAGCTGCCGCGCAGACGCACGTATTCACCGGCGACTAAACGCTTAAACTTTTTGCGCGAGAGGCTGCTGTCTTCGCTGAAGTCGGCCCGGTCGATATATAAAGTCTCAGTAAAGGGCAGCTCGCGCTCACCCATTTCTGCTTTATTGGGGTGGAGCGGCTGTTTCAATAACAGCACACCATCGTTTAGCTCATAACCGTCGGCGCTAACTTGCTCGAAATTTGTCACGCTCAGTTTAAGCGGATCGAGTACGCACATGGCCCGCGGCGCCACAGTGTTTAGATCGTCGCGAATCGCATGCTCCAGCGTACCCACATCGATGGTACTGCCAGATTTAGTCACACCGATCAGCTCACAGAAATGGCGTATTGCCGCCGGGGTAACGCCGCGCCGACGCAGACCGGAGAGTGTCGGCATACGCGGATCGTCCCAACCATCCACATAGTTCTCATCCACCAGCTGCTTGAGCTTGCGCTTGGAAGTCACCGTATAGTTCAGCTCCAGCCGGGCAAATTCATACTGGCGCGGCTTGTTCGGTACCGGCAGATTGTCGATAAACCACTCGTACAAGGGCCGGTGATCGGCAAACTCTAAGGTGCAGATAGAATGGGTTACGCCTTCGATTGCATCTTCCTGGCCGTGGGCAAAATCGTAAGTGGGGTAAATACACCACTTATCACCGGTTTGGTGATGGCTCTGTTTGCGAATGCGGTACAGCATTGGGTCGCGCATATTCATATTGGGGCTGGCCATATCGATCTTGGCCCGCAGCACGCAGGCGCCCTCTTCATAATCACCGGCGCGCATCTTCTCGAACTCGGCCAGGTTATCGGCCACGCTGCGATCCCGGTAGGGGCTGTCCTTGCCGGGCTTGGTGGCCCAGCCGCGATACTCCTTGGCCTGCTCGGGGCTCAGGTGGCAAACATAGGCCTTGCCCGCCTCAATCAGGTGTACTGCCCAGGCGTAAAATTGG
>JAOXRV010000012.1 GCA_025800435.1 Cellvibrionaceae bacterium
AAAATCTCGCCAATGGTGGCGGCCGGGCCATTGGTCATCATCACTATGCGGTCAGACAGCAACACTGCCTCATCGACATCGTGGGTAATCATAATCACGGTATTATTGAGCTCGTCCTGAATCTCCATCAGCGAGTCCTGCATATGGGCGCGGGTGAGTGCGTCCAGTGCGCCAAAGGGCTCATCCATCAATAACACCTGAGGCTGCATCGACAGGGCCCGGGCAATACCCACCCGTTGTTTCATGCCGCCGGATATTTCATCCGGGCGTTTGTGCATGGCGTGGTCCATATGCACCAGGCGCAGATTGTGTTCAATCCACTGGTGCATTTCCGCCTTGCTCATACTGTCGGCAAATACCTGCTTGACCGCCAGTTCGACGTTTTCATAGGCGCTGAGCCAAGGCAGCAGCGAGTGGTTTTGAAACACTACCGCGCGCTCTGGCCCCGGCGAGTTGACCTCTTTGTTGTCGAGAATAACCCCACCCATAGTGGCCTGATAGAGGCCGGCCACTACATTGAGCACCGTCGACTTGCCACAGCCCGAGTGGCCGATAAGGGAGATAAACTCCCCTTTTTGAACTTGCAGATCCACCCCTTTGAGCGCGGTAAAATCACCCTTGGGGGTTGGAAACACCATATCGATGTTACTGATGTCTAAAAAGGCTTGCATTAGCGTAGCTCCTTGGTTTTGTCCCAGGACATAAAGCGCTGCAACTGCAACATGCCGCGGTCCAGCAGAAAGCCAATCAATCCGATCACCAATACGGCAGTCATGATCCGGCTCAGCGATTGGGAGCTGCCGTTTTGAAATTCATCCCACACAAATTTTCCAAGGCCGGGGTTTTGGGCCAGCATTTCTGCGGCAATCAATACCATCCAGGCGATCCCCAGGGATAGGCGCATGCCGGTAAAAATAGCGGGAATCGACGCCGGCAAGACGATTTTGCGCACATGCTGCAAAGGCGGCAGGCGCAGCACTTTACTGACATTAAGCCAATCGGGGTTGAGCGAAGCCACCCCCACCGAGGTGTTGATAACCATCGGCCAGAGGCAACACAGGGTTACCGTCACCAGCGAGTTAATAAACGATTTGGCGAACATCGGGTCAGGGCTTACATAGACTGCGCTGACCACCATGGTAACCAGCGGCAACCAAGCCAGCGGTGAGACCGGCTTAAACAGCTGAATCACCGGGTTGATGGCCGCATTAAGGCTTTTGCTTAGGCCGATGGCAATGCCCAGTGGTATCGCAATAATTGCGGCCAACACAAAGCCACTCATTACCGTTAACAGGCTGGTGACAATTTGGTCTAAGAAGGTTTCCTTGCCAGTATAGGCGCGAATTTTTGGTTGATAAGCTGGGTCTTGGGCCATACGCTTTTGATTGCGCTGGGCCTGGCGCTGGTAAAAAGCCGCTTCTTTATCCCGCTCTGCGCGGTGCTCGCGGTACAGGTTTTGTACCTGCTCGGCGACCGCAGCAGGGCCGGGAAACTTACCCAGCGAGGTGTCGATACTGTTGGCAGCCAGGGACCACACAATTAAAAACCCCAGCATCCCAATAGAGGGTAAAAGCAGGCTTTTAAGCAGGGCCTGCAATGCAGGCCCCAGCGTTTGCAGCGACAGCTTATCTGGGCCGCCAATACGGAAGTTGGGGATGATTCCGCTCATTTCAGTATCACTCCAGGTTATCAGCTAAAGCGTTTAGTTATTTTTTATAAGGGTTTACAACTTATCGCCCTGTTTTAGGCCAATGCTAAATTTATTGATATAAGCATTGGGCGCGGTGCCGTCGTAAACAATATTGTCGATAAAATGGGTCTGGGGCGGACGATAGCCCTGCTCGCTGGCAAACTCGGGAAAGTCTTTAGCTTTTACCAAACCCTCTGCTATCAGCGACTCGGCTGCCTTGCGGTAGATGTCCGGACGGTAGACTTTAGCGGCCACCTCTTTGTACCAGCTGTCGGGCTTGTCTTCGCTGATCTGACCCCAGCGACGCATCTGGGTCAGGTACCAAATCGCATCTGAATAGTAGGGGTAGGTAGCGTTGTAGCGGAAGAACACATTAAAGTCGGGCACCGAGCGCTTATCGCCTTTTTCATACTCGAAGGTGCCGGTCATGCTATTAGCAATTACGTTGTAATCGGCGCCCACGTAGTTTGACTGGGATAAAATCTTGACCGCCTCTGGGCGATTGGCATTATTATTTTCGTCCAGCCACTGGGCCGCACGAATCAAGGCGCGGGTTAGGCGAATGGTGGTATTGGGGTATTTTTTGGCAAATTCTTCGGTTATTCCAAATACCTTCTCCGGGTTGTTCTTCCAGATTTCGTAGTCGGTAATGACGGGGACGCCGATGCCCTTGAACACGGCTTGTTGGTTCCAAGGCTCGCCGACGCAATAGCCGTAAATGGTCCCGGCCTCCAGGGTGGCGGGCATTTGCGGCGGCGGCGTTACCGACAACAGCGCTTGGGCATCAATCTGGCCCGATGAATCACCTTTGTGGGGCGCGTAGTAACCCGGGTGGATGCCACCGGCGGCTAGCCAATAACGCAGCTCGTAATTGTGCGTGGAAACCGGAAACACCATACCCATATTAAAGGGTTTGCCCTGCTCTATGTATTTATCCACCACCGGCTTGAGGGCGTCCGCTTTAATCGGATGCTGGGGCTTACCATCGGCCATTTTGGGGATATTGGGTTTCATCTGCGCCCAGATATCGTTCGACACGGTAATTCCATTGCCGTTTAAGTCCATTGAAAAAGGCGTGATGATATTGGCTTTGGTACCGTAGCCAATGGTCGCTGCAATTGGCTGGCCGGCTAGCATATGGGCGCCGTCCAGACGGCCGTCAATCACCCCGTCGAGCAACACCTTCCAGTTGGCCTGGGCCTCGATGGTGACGTACAGGCCCTCGTCTTCAAAATAACCTTTCTCATAAGCGATAGCGATTGGTGCCATATCGGTTAGCTTGATAAAACCAAAGCGCAGTTCTTCTTTTTCTGGATAACCCAGCTCGGCCGCCTGGACCGAAAAAGCGGCCGCCAGGCTCGCACTCCATAATGCAACTCGCCCTGCGAGGCGATTAAACTTTTTGTAGAGCATTTTGTTTCCCCCAAAAAAAAAGCCCCCAGAGCGCTTGCTGTTAGCAATGCTCTGCGGGCTTCGATGCCGAATAATCAATAAGTGAAAAACACTACATCATTGTAGTTGGGTCTAGGTTTTATTCCCTGGCTTGTGCAAACCTTCCCAGACAGTTTTAATATTTGCAACAAGGATGCCAACTCTAAAATTGAGCTTTTTACCTAGGGTATCTCTGAATAACTCGGTGTCGCTCAGGCCTTGCAGCTGTAGGCTTTAGGGCCCCGCTGAGCATCATCGAGTTATTCAGAGGCACCCTAGTTTTTACTGGTTTTTCCCCACTAATTTTGAATCCGACCGATAATTCTTGCACCAGTTTGGCGCTCAACGCTCTAGCAGGGTGCATAAATTTCTCGTGCACACCAATAAATATCTTCGCGGAATATCTTCTTTAAATTAGTCTCTTCGGTAAAATCCATGGCTCCATTTTCTGCTCTGGGTATTTGCCCCGCCTCGGCCATTTGCGCCAACAAAAACTCACCATAGCCCGGCCTTGGGCTGTAGTGCTCGGCCAAGTCGTGCTGATAAAATTGATTTAGCTCTGGTATATAAAGCGGATCGCTATCAGCGCTGCGCAGGCAACTCCACAGCAGCGACGGCGCCACCACTTCAAGACGCGCATCTAAATACTCGGGCCGGCAGAGAACGCGAGCGGCCTCTAAACGATTGGCGCTATTGGCGAGCCACTGGCTGCTATCACACAGAGCGGCAATCAAAGCATAACAACTGTTGGGATAAAGCTGATACCAGCTTTGCAATAAACCCAACACCTTATCAGGAAAGTTTGGCCAAATATCGACCGAGCTAAGAACCGTAACCCCCACCTGCTCACGCACCGCCCTGGCGGTCCATGGGCCGCTGACGCAAAAGCCGTCAATATCACCCTCGGCCAGGGCGGTTACCATATCCGCCGGCGGCAAAATGGCAATATCCACTTGGCCCGTGTCCAAGCCACAGCGCCGCAGCCAACTGCGCAATTGGTAGTAGTGACAGCTATAGGGGTGCACCGTGGCAAAACGCAAACGCTTGCCGCTATCGCGCAGGTCTTGCAGTAGCGAGCGCAAGCCGTTTGGCTCACTCCAATCCTGGCCCAATTGCTGGCGTAAATCTTCCGCCAGGGTAATGGCATTGCCGTTGCGGCTGATCACCATTGGGCTAATCATTTGCTGGCCATAACCATCCAGGCCCAAGCTTGCCGCCAGCGGCATGGGGGCGAGCATATGGGCGGCGTCCAATAGGCCCTCGTATAGTTTATCGCGCAGTGCCGACCAGGAATTTTGTTTGTGCAGCCTTACCGTTAAACCATAACGCTGAAAAAAACCTCGCTCTAGTGCGACCACAAAGGGAGCGCAATCCGTCAGCGGCATAAAGCCAATATCGAGCTCGGTTTTTTCTAGTTTTTTCGCTGTTTGCATAGTTCCCCTGCTCTATTAAGAATCCAGTGCAGCTGCCAGTGATAGGATATCGCTGGCAACCTCTTCAATTTTTTTACCTTGGTTCATGGCCATTTTGCGCATGCACTGGTAGGCTTCCCGCTCGGATAACTGGCGGCTTTCCATCAGCCAGGCTTTGGCCTGATCCAGCGCCTTGTGCTTGCCCAGGGCCTGTTTGGCTTGTTGCAACTCGGTTTTCAGTTGCTGATATTCTTCAAATCGCGCCATCGCCACATCGATAACTGACTTAACCCGCTCAGCATTCACATCCCCCACCACATAAGCACTAACACCGGACTTAACCAGGGTACTGATGGTGTCGCGGTCGTACTGCTCCGACAGCATAACGACCGGCTTGGGGTTGAGGCTAGAGATTAAGTTTAAGTTTTCAATAACATCACGACTGGGAGATTCCAGATCCATAATAATCAGATCTGGCTGGGCCTTATCCACTTCTTTTAGCAGCGAGACACCGGCACTGGGCAGGTGGCTAACTTGGTATTGGGCCGCATCCAGGGCGGCCAAGACGATATCCGCCTTGGCCTTGTCTTGTTCAACAAACAATACCTTGAGCTTGGGGGCTGGGGGCATAATTATACTTCTCAGGGTTCACGTTGCAGCGGCGTACTAACAAGCACGCCCGTGCAGCAGAGGCTGCCCCAGACAAAAAGCAAGATATATACCAATCAAGGAGACCTACACCTGTGTGCAAGTCGGAAAGATTTAGATGGCAATAAATTTAGCGCCAAACTGTATAACAAGAAAACCGATGAGCTTTTGCCCTATTCGGCAAAAGAACAGTAAAAAAAACCGGCTGACTGGGTGGGCCCAGCAGCCGGTTTTTAAGCAAGCATTAAATTTAAGGCTTACTCACCAACTTTTAAGCGACCGCCTTTACCCAGGCCACCTTTAACAGTCTGAGCCTTATAGTTGCGCAGGGCCTTAACCATCTTGTTGTAAGAGTCGGCGAAAGAGGCCGCAATAATTTTACCCTCAGGGGTATTGGTAAAGCCGCCAGCACCGACACCGGCACCGCCGAACAGACCGCCAAACAGGCTGAAGTCGTAGTTTTTGGCATCGCCTACAGCAGCCGAGATCTGTACGCCAGAGCGGTTATCTACCAACAGCAGGGTAGTAGAAGCTTCGTTCTTCTTAAGGCCACCCGCAATAACCGCAGCGGTTGAACCGATCAGGCCACCGAGGAGACCACCAACACCACCCGTACCCTTTTTAGAAAACTGGATGGAAGGGTTCATGGTGTAGTCCGCAGCAACCATCTGGCCCTTGCCAAAGTTACTGCCACCGCGCATTTCGCCGGACTTCATTAATTCGCGCTCGGTATTCATCGCCTCCATGGCACGGCCACGTTCGACGACTACAAAACAACCGGACTGTTGAATCATAGTGCGCAACACTGGAATAGTGCTGCCCAAAGAAGGATAGCGACTGGCGTACACATTCCACCATGGCAAGGTGCGATCTTCAAACACTGACATGGTACCCAGGGTTTCAGAACAGCTCTCTAGAGCGGTGTTTTGGCCTTCAGCATTGCTGCCACCGGCAGCGCCGGTTACAGTGTGGCCACCGGAGTTGCCCAAGGTTGGCATGGTGGCATTACAAGCGGTCAGCGCCAACACTGAGGTGGCCACTGCAATTTTTAGTACTTTCTTCATTTTTTTGTATAACCCCTTCATGGATTGTGTAGTCGTTCGCATACTAGTTCAGTATTCGCGGAATTACTAGAATACCAAGTTCCAAATAATCACTGTATACCATTAATTAACTAGTTTTAGTGAACTGGTAAAAAGAAACCATAACACTCGATTACAGGCCATAAAAAAACCGGCCAAAAGCAGGAATTTTTCCTGTTTAGCGTTATTAAGCGCTTTAGGCCCCGAATAAATCTGATTCTTGCGCCATTCCGGGCACAGTAAACACAAAAAAGCCGGCGTAAAAGCCGGCTTTTTTGGTGGTGCGAACTAAGCCTTAGTCGAGGATCTTAGATACAACACCAGCACCAACGGTACGGCCACCTTCGCGGATGGCGAAGCGCAGACCTTCGTCCATGGCGATGGGGCAGATCAGGGTAACGGACATCTGTACGTTATCGCCTGGCATTACCATTTCAACGCCTTCGGGCAGCTCACAGGCACCGGTTACGTCAGTGGTACGGAAGTAGAACTGAGGACGGTAGCCTTTAAAGAATGGGGTGTGACGACCACCTTCATCTTTAGACAGTACGTAAACCTCACCTTCGAACTTGGTGTGCGGGTTGATTGAACCTGGGGCAGCCAGTACCTGACCACGCTCAACTTCGTCACGCTTGGTACCGCGCAGCAGTACACCAACATTCTCACCGGCGCGACCTTCGTCGAGCAGCTTGCGGAACATTTCTACACCGGTACAGGTAGTGGTAGTGGTGTCTTTGATGCCCACGATTTCGATTTCTTCACCAACCTTGATGATACCGCGCTCAACACGACCGGTAACAACCGTACCGCGGCCCTGGATAGAGAACACGTCTTCGATAGGCAGAATGAAAGCACCGTCGATGGCGCGCTCGGGCTCGGGGATGTACTCGTCCAGAGTTTCAACCAGCTTCTTAACGGCAGTGGTGCCCAGCTCGTTGTCGTCTTCACCGTTCAGAGCCATCAAGGCAGAACCGGCAATAATTGGCGTGTCGTCGCCTGGGAACTCGTAAGTTTCGAGCAGCTCGCGCAGCTCCATCTCAACCAGCTCCAGCATCTCGGCGTATTCTTCAGAATCAACACCGCCACAGTCTTCAGCCAGCAGGTCAGCTTTGTTCAGGAATACTACGATGTAAGGTACACCAACCTGACGAGACAGCAGGATGTGCTCGCGGGTTTGGGGCATTGGGCCGTCGGTGGCACCACATACCAGAATAGCGCCATCCATCTGCGCAGCACCGGTGATCATGTTTTTAACATAGTCGGCGTGGCCGGGGCAGTCTACGTGGGCGTAGTGACGGCTGGGAGAATCGTACTCAACGTGAGAAGTAGCAATGGTAATACCACGCTCGCGCTCTTCGGGAGCATTGTCGATGCCGTCAAAAGCAACGGCGTCGCCGCCCCATACTTCCGCACATACGCGGGTCAGGGCTGCTGTCAGGGTGGTTTTACCGTGGTCAACGTGACCAATTGTGCCCACGTTCACATGGGGCTTGGAGCGTTCAAATGTTTCTTTAGCCATTGTGGGCATCTCCTATTAGCATTGCTGCCTGGGATAAAATGACCCAGACAAGAAAAACCGCGCAAGCCTAAACTTACGCGGAAAATATGGAGCTCAAGAGCAGATTTGAACTGCCGACCTCACCCTTACCAAGGGTGTGCTCTACCAACTGAGCTACTTGAGCTTAAACTCACCGACAACGGCCAGGCCAATGCCGGAAAATCTGGAGCGGGCAGCGGGAATCGAACCCGCATCATCAGCTTGGAAGGCTGAGGTTCTACCACTAAACTATGCCCGCAAAACCTGCTCGGGCCCGCAAACCCGCTATGTTTGGCCCGCTGACCTGACCGCTTCATTTATAGGCAGCCAACCTCACCGGGGCAAACTGGAGCAGCGCTGACCGCTCACCCAAATCCTTCTAACTTGTTCCTTTCTTTCCTACCAACTACAAGCCGCGACTTATAGTAGAAATAATGGTGCAGGGGGGTGGATTCGAACCACCGAAGCTTGCGCGTCAGATTTACAGTCTGATCCCTTTGGCCACTCGGGAACCCCTGCGAAAGAGGCGGAAATTTACCGCTTCTCGACCTCTCTTGTCAACCACTTTTCTTTGAAAAACAGCAATTTACAAAGACAAGTTGAGAAAATGGAGCTGGCGATAGGAGTCGAACCTACGACCTGCTGATTACAAGTCAGCTGCTCTACCAACTGAGCTACGCCAGCCCAGACACTGTTCACCTCGAACAGTGGAGCGCGGATTCTATAGAAGCTTTTACAAAGACGCAACACCTGGGCAGTAATTTTCTCGCCTTTCTAAGCCCTTGCGCTCATTGATAAATTTTTGCCAGGCGGCGCTATCGAGTTTGGCCGCCTGCTCTGGCTGCAACATGACCCACAACTCCTCATACGAGCGCGGCACTTCCTGGATATTGGCGGCGTAACCCAGGCGCTCAACCTCGATTTTGCGCGTTGCGGCGGAGCCGCGCTGACTATACATACCAAAAGAGATGCCATTGACCAGGTCTCCTTTGGGTATAACATAGGAATCGATGCCCTTGGCTTGTAGCTCATGCAGTTTGCGCAGGGCTTCTTTACGAGAGGCCAGTGGCGTCAGATACACCCAAAAACCGGGATCACCGGCTATCTCAAGGCGCTCCAGGGTGGCTTCCACCTCGCGCGCAGCCAGGTTTTCCACCGCGTATTCAGCTTGCAAAATCTTTTCGAACGGGCCAATCAAAGTACAAAGGCGCTTGCTCTCTGCAGCCAAACCAGGCTCGACCGGGGCCTTCATTTGAATGCGCTGCTTTTGCTCTACCGCATCAGCCAGCTGGTTGGGGCTTAGTTCGCTCAACAGAACCAGGGGCTCGCCCACCACTGGGATAGCCTTAGGCTGCGGTGCCTTGGGCTCCCTGCCCATCAAGCCCCAGCCCAGCAAACAGGCATTGGCCAATACTAATATCAAAAATACTGCTTTCATCGTCGCCTTCTCTATTCCCTTTTCTTTAGCTCTAGGGTAACACCAGAGCCAAACCATCGAGCACCAGATCTGGGTGCCATTGACTGGCAAAAGGCAGCTGGCGCTGCAATTGCTCACCATCGCCGCCGCACACCCACACTGGCACTTCGTCCAAACCAGTCAATTCCAATAGCATTCGCCGAGCCTGGCTGGCCAAGCCTACATGGGCACAGTGAATGCCGTTATTAACCGCCGCTTCGGTACTGCAGCCTGGCGCCATATCGAATTTTGCCCCCTGCTCGACCTTTACCTGGGCGGTGTCGGCAAACAGCGCGCGCCGCATCAGGCGATGGCCCGGCACAATATAGCCGCCGATATAGCCTTGGTCGCTGACTAGCTCCACCGTAATGGCACTGCCACAATCGACTATCAAACAAGGGCCCTGACTTAGCTCGTAGGCGGCCAATACCGCCAACCAACGATCGGCGCCAAGCTTGGTATAGTCTTTATAGGGGTTGTGAATGGCACCGTGTGCTGGCTGGGTATGGGCCTGAGCCAGCGTTAAGCCCCATAAATCTGTCACGCAAGCGGCTACCGCTGCCTTTAGATCTGCCCCAGCTACCGAAACCATACGCGCGCGCTGCGGCTTAATATTGCTTAACGTCGACTGCAAAGCGCCCTCAAGCAAAGCCTCATTAGCAAGCGTTCCCCGCTCCAGCACCGCACCGCCAGCGGACAGCAAACGCCACTTAAGGCGGGTATTACCGCCGTCGAACTCAACAATCACCGAATTGGCCTCAAGGATAACTCGCCGCCACTGTATTGCTCCAAGCCTTCACTGGTCTCTATTAACAACGCACCGTTATCACTGACGCCCTTAGCCACCCCTTCGATGCGCTGCTGGGCCGAGCTCAATGCAACCGCACGACCGCGAAACGCATCCAGCACCTCCCAGGGCGCGCGATAGGGTTTAAACCCACTCGCGCCATAATTGGCCAGCAAAGGCATTAAATTATTGATCAGCGCAGTAACCACTTGATTGCGGCTGCCGTTAAAACCAATACTGCGCAAGTCCACCCAGTCCTGGTCGATAGCTTCTGCCGCACCAGCGGGCATGGTGACGTTGATGCCAATACCGACCACCACCTTGCAATCACCGCTGACATCGCCGGACATCTCTAACAAAATACCACCGAGCTTGCGCCCATCGCTGTACAGGTCATTGGGCCACTTTAACTGCAGCGGCTTACAACCCAGGGCCGCTAACGCATCGGCCACCTTAACGCCGACCGCCAAGCTCAAGCCCTCCAAGGCCTGGGCGCCTCCGCTAAAAGACCAAGCGACGGAGAAATAGATATTGCGAGCAAAGGGACTGACCCAAGCCCGGCCGCGACGACCGCGGCCCTGCAGCTGCTGCTCGGCCAGACAGATATCGCCGCAACTGCCATTGTCGACTAAAAACTTATTGGTAGAATCAATCCGGGTGTGCAACTGCAGCTCGCCCAATAGACCCTGGGCCTCGGGGTTTAAGCCAGCGCGAACAGCTTCTAGATCGAGCAGGTCGAGCCCACCGGCTAAGCAGTATCCGCGCCCCTTAATAGAAACCAGCTCAAGACCCAGGTCATCGAGTTTATTTAGGTGCTTCCATACCGCGGTACGACTGACACCAAGGGCCTGCCCCAACTCCTCACCAGAGTGAAACTCACCGTCAGCCAATACCTTTAGAATATCAATAAGATCCATCGCCACATCCTAAAATACAATCTGGAAAGTATTGGGCTATCTGGCATAAGATGCAAGCCTCACTAAAAACACTAATAAGAAGATATAGACCATGGATAAAAACTCGCCAAGCCCTCTGCTGAGCATCTACGGCGCCTGCTATACCCTGCTGTGCCTACCGTTCTTAATCTACCGGGGCGAGCTAGACCCCATCGCCGCCCCCTTGATAAAAGCCGCGCCGATACTATTTCTCGCACTGATCGTCTGCCGCCACCTACCCAACCCTCAGTGGCTGTGGTTTCGTATCGCTTTATTATTTTCCGCAGCCGGCGACATACTGCTGGAAACCCAATTTAAACTCTCATTCCCGCTGGGGCTAAGCGCCTTCTTAGTCGCGCAATTAATCTACGCCTACCGCTTTTGGCAACACCGCCGGCCGCAGACAGCCTACATCAAAGAAATCTCAGCGATGGCGGGTTTTGCCGCGGTTATGCTCTACCTGTTGCTGCCCCACACCGGCGAGATGACCATCCCCGTGCTCTTCTACATGACCGCCATCTGCACCATGGGCGCCGGCGCCCTAGCCATGCAGGGTTCACCGCTAATCAAACTCGGCGCCATTAGTTTTATCTTTTCGGACAGTGTTATTGCACTGAATAAATTTATCGAACCGTTTGAGGCCGCCGGTATGGTTATTATGATCAGCTACTACCTAGCCCAGTTGTTAATTGTGTTTGGCGCGGTTTTTACGTGGAAGTCTGAACTTAGATAGGTTTTCTTAACCCAGTTTAAGGGGGCGGGGCGCTTTTTCCGTTCCAAAACGCCACAGCCATACCGACTCAAGGCTCGGCAACGAAGCCACACTTAAAGACAAAAAAATCTAAAACCCAATAAAGAAAAAACCCCGGCAGCAACGCTACCGGGGTTTTTGGTATTAAAGCTTGACGATGACCTACTCTCACATGGGGACACCCCACACTACCATCGGCGCTGAGTCGTTTCACTTCTGAGTTCGGGATGGGGTCAGGTGGTTCCAACTCGCTATGGTCGTCAAGCAAACTGTTATGAACTCGTGGTTGGTCTTAGGAGGGTATTGAAACCTCTGCCGCACTCGCTCAAATAGGGCGATGGAAAGTACTTGCCTCAGCTTACGCTGCGCTTAAGTTTAATAAGTTGTAATAAAGTAATTAATTCACGGTGTATCAGTCTATCGACTTTCTAGTCACATACCCGTCGCTGCTTCTGAATGATCACCCTAAGTGATCGCACAATCAGTAGCTTCAGTTATATGGTCAAGCCTCACGGGCAATTAGTACTGGTTAGCTCAACGCCTTACAACGCTTCCACACCCAGCCTATCAACGTCATAGTCTTTAACGGCCCTTTAGGGGAATTAAATTCCCAGGGAAAACTTATCTTGAAGGAGGCTTCCCGCTTAGATGCTTTCAGCGGTTATCCCGTCCGAACGTAGCTACCCGGCAATGCTTCTGGCGAAACAACCGGAACACCAGAGGTTCGTCCACTCCGGTCCTCTCGTACTAGGAGCAGCTCTTCTCAATTTTCCAACGCCCACGGCAGATAGGGACCGAACTGTCTCACGACGTTCTAAACCCAGCTCGCGTACCACTTTAAATGGCGAACAGCCATACCCTTGGGACCGACTTCAGCCCCAGGATGTGATGATTGGCAATTTAATGATCCGGGAAGCCGAAATATTTCAGCAGGAAACTTCTCTGGAAACTATGCCATTCTGGATAGTGATGAATACGGGACTTCATCT
>JAOXRV010000013.1 GCA_025800435.1 Cellvibrionaceae bacterium
GTTACAGTAATATTCGAAGGCAAGGCTAACAAATCAATGTACCCGTACGCACTATAGCACTCCGGTGCTTGAGGTATTTGTACAAAAAGGTCTGCAAGCGTAGCTTTACAACGCACACACAAAAAACCAGATTCAAATTCACCTAAATAAAAACAAGCGCAGACTGGGCCCCACCCAGGACCCAGCCAAAACCCACCGATTTTTACAACCCAGCAAACCGCCGACCATGGTAATCACTATTACCAAACAACATCTCTAACATAGTCAGTCGTTTGAAAAAGTGGCCCACGTCCAGCTCGTCGGTTACGCCGATACCGCCGTGGATCTGTACCGATTCCTGGCCGACTTTACGCGCGGCTTTGCCGATGCGGTATTTGGCTGCAGCTACGGCTTTGCGCCCGGCTACTGGGTCTTGATCGAGCTTCATGGCCGCCATTACCAGGATTGACTTGGCCTGCTGCTGCTCGATAAACATATCCGCCATGCGGTGCTGCAATGCCTGGAATTTGCTGATCGGCACGCCGAACTGTACACGGGTTTTAGTGTATTCGACGGTTTTGGCGGTGCTTACTTCCATGGCGCCAACCGCTTCGGCGCACACTGCTAATAGGGCGCGGTCCATTACTGCTTCAACTACTGGCAGTGCCTCGCCTGCTGTGCCTATCAACGTGGCTTTGGCATTGTTAAACTGCACCTCGGCGCCGTTGCTGCCGTCTTGCAGCTTGTAGGCTTGGCGCTGTACACCGGCATCATTGGCATCCACCAAAAACAGCGATAGGCCGTCTTTATCGGCATCGGCGCCTGCTGTGCGGGCCAGCACTACCAGCTTGTCGGCGCGGCCGCCGTTGAGTACCACGGCTTTAGTGCCATTAATGGTATACGCATCGCCGCTGCCTTCGGCGCGGGTTTTTACGCTGTGCAAAC
>JAOXRV010000034.1 GCA_025800435.1 Cellvibrionaceae bacterium
TAACTTGATATTGCGCCCTGGCTCGTAATCAAATAGCTGCAACTGGCCATAGCTTTTATGGTTAATAATGCCAGCCCGAGATGACTGGGAGGCATAGTATTTATCGCCTAGGTTGTCCACGCCCAAAGTTAGACTTAAACCTTGTAGTTCAGCCGGAGTCCAGCGCGCAGAAATATTGTGCACGGTAAAGCTGGGCTTGCCATTATCGAAGTTGGCGCCGTGTAAATACTTGCCGTTTGCAACCGAATCTACATATTGGGTATCCCAGTGCAGGCTAAGGTCATATGCGTCAAATAAATAGTCGATATTAAGGGTGTAGGTAGTGCCCTGCTGGTGCTGGGTGCCGGCACCGTCAAACTGTTGGTAGTGGGCAAAAGCATCCACCTCGCTGTCGACATCGGCAATGGTAAACAGCAATTCAATGGCGTCTATATCGTAGCCGATATAGGCCTCGACCCCCTTAATAGTAAGGTCACCAATATTATCCGAACGCTTGTTGTAAATGTTTTTAAACTCGGCGCGGTCGTAAATAAAATCTTCGATATTGGTGTTGAACAGGGTAAAACCGGCAGAGAGCTTGTCTGCGCCCATGACCGCATCCGCATAGGCCAGGGAAAGTTCAGTGTTTAAGCCGGTTTCCGCTTTAATGCCGGGGCTGGGCTTATCTTGTAAGCCGGCGCCGAGCATGGTTTCCCCAATTTCTGGGGCTTCAAAAAGCTGGCTGCCGCTGAGTTTCATCAGCAGGGTATCGCTGGGCTGCCACTCCAGTGCCAGGGCGCCGCTTAGCTCCTTAAAGCTATCGTTGACGATGGTGCTATCCATCTTGTGGTGGTCGTAGCGCAGCCCGGGTGTCAGTGCAAAATCATCGCTCAGTGCAATTCTACCCTGTAGGTATAGGCTATAAGCGCTAAAAGATTCGCTGCCCACTTTTTGGCTGCCGTTTAAATAATTTGCTTGGTAGTCGGTTTCGTAATCCAGGTACTCACCGCCATAGCTAAAGCTGTGTTCACCCCAATCGCTAGTGGCCAGGATATTAAGGCCCCGATTATTGGCGCTGCCTTCAATAATGGCGGCGTGCTCTGGCGCCGGCTTGCCCCGGTGCATGGCGCTGCTGTACTGCCAGGCGCGCTCGTCCCGGGTAAAGGTACTGTCGTTATCGTAGATAGCGGCTTCAATACTGGTGTTGTCGAATTCACCGCTGTAATTGAGGGTGATGGTATCGCGGTCGAACTGGCTGGGCCAGGTATAGGGGGTGTCGGTAGCGCGGGATATTTGCGCGGTCGCGGCTACGCCCAAATCTGGTCGAAAACTGTAATCGCCCTCATCCCGGTAGCGTTCATAGCCCAGTTTGATTTGCTGGCTGGGGCTAAACTGGTAGCCAATTTTAACTAGGCTGTCGTCGGTATCGCCGGCAACGCCAAAAACCTTGCCCGCGAGCCCGGCAAGGGGCTGGCCATTAAGGTCTTTAAGCTGGCCGCCGCCCACTTCAAAATCTTCCCGCTCCACCCAGTTGTGGTAAAGCAGAAAATCCAGCTCATCGCTAATTTTACCGTAGCCGCTGAGGGCCACCCCGCGGCCGGAGTTATCGCCGTAATTAAGCTGCACGCGGCCGCCAAAGCGCTGGCCTGCCTGCAGCAGCTGATCGGCAGATTTAGTGCGCAAGCGCAGATTGCCGCCTATACCACTTTGCAAGACCGAATTGTGGCCCAGATTGACATCCACAGTCTCTAAAATATCCGCATGGATCTGCAAATTGCCCATATGGTGATACATATAGCTGTTTTGCACCGCCCCATCGATGGTGACCCGAAAGCGCTTGTCGTCCATGGTGCGAATGGTTACCGCTTGGTTTAGAGAGTGGGCCCCACCCACATCTACCCCGGGGATGGTGCGCAATAGGTCGCTAATATGATCGGCCTGCTTAATAGCAATGGCCTCTTGATCCAGTTTTAGGGCCGAGGATTTCACCTGGGTGCCCCAAACTCGAACTTCTTCGATGCTCTCCCCTTCGTTGCCATACGCTAGGCCGCCGGCCGCTAATAGAGGAAGTAGAAAGCTTAATCGAATACTGGGCTGAATAAGCATATTTCGGGTCTCTGTTAGTTGGTATAATGTTATATCATAACACTTTTGGCTTTATTAGCAATATCTTATGTAAGGGTCCTGAGCTGATGGATTGGGCGCTAGCTGTCTTATCCACCTAAAGTCGGCTTAGGCCGATCTGTTGGTCAGTCATTCTTGATTGGAGGCTGTAAATAAACCTGTGTAACCACTTCACTATTAACGACGATCAGGTCTAACTTGTCATGGACAGGTTAAACAATGGATCAAGATCCACGAGAGGCTTTAAATCAACCAATGAGATGTTTTGCGGGTACCGAGAAGATTTACTTGCTGCATAATTAAATTTCACTTATTACTTGAAGCCGCGCATTATAAATTTCGAATAAAGAAATTATTGATATCTGTTTAAACGCTGAGAACGATTTTCCTACCCCGAAAGTACTGGCTAATCAATACGAATTATAAATCCCGCTAGTTCTAATTTATTGTTTTTATCCAGCTAATGACTGTGCCAGGTCAATGCCTTTGCCCCCAGTGTTAAACTGCGCCCAGCTCAAGCAAAGGGGAAATATAGTCAGCAAGGGCGGTGTTATGAATATTTGGGGTGCAGGTCAATTATGCTTGGTTTTGTTTTTGGTTTGGCTCGCCACTGTCACGAGTGCTGTTGCTGAGAAAAATCAACAGCTTCTTATTCTGAATCAACCGGGGCATCAAAACGCTAAAAGCCTTGGCCGATTCTCTGATCGTGTTTGTTATGACGTCACCAAAGTTGAGTACTTTGGCACTGTAGTTGAGGATAAACACTTGCTTGATAAACTATCTTATCCTTTACTGGGCCGGTGTGCAGCGCTGGGTGATTTAAAGCGGTTTCTCAATGACTTGGTTTTGCTGCATCAGCAGCAAGGATTTGTCGGTACTCAGGTGTTTATGCCCCAAGAGAATAACCTGCGCCGTGGTGTTTTAAAAGTTAAGATCGTACATCGCCGCGGTAACGGGATCAAAAAAAAGCCGGGCGGGCCGGCTATGAATCTCAGTTTGGATGTGTTGAATAAAACAGCTACCGAGGCTCAAGACACTGGTGCGAATCGCCATTAATAAGCATCTACCTTGGCGCAGATCAGGCGAAGTCGCAGCTTCCATTTGGGGGCGTAGCTTGCGCTTAGATTGGTGGCGTTTACCATCCAGCCGCTGCCGTCGTAGGCTGGCTGAGAGAACAGTGCCTGGCCATCGAGGATGGTGTCGTTAATATCTAATACCGACCAGCCTGCACCCAGCACGCGTTTGTCGCCGGGGCATTTGGCGCGCAGCTGCATAATGTTGTCGTATGTGTATTCCGATTCAGCTTTAACAATTTCATAAGCTGCAATGGGAGCAGAATCGCTGGCGGCACTGATATCGGCCGCTAGCAGGGTGAGTAGGGCGGTGGCTAGGGTGTAAAAGGCTTGCTTGTTCATTGGCTTGGTCTCCGTGGTTAAGCCGCTGTCTATATGTGCTGCTAATTAAAAGTGCAGCTATAGCATGGCAAATTTACGGAGCCCGGCCGATTACCCTCGATTACGGCTATAAATCTAAATCGCTGGCGCAGTGGCGCTCTTTTAATTGCAGAGACTCTTCCCCCCAGACCTTGTTGACCCGACGGCCGCGCTGTACCGCCGGGCGTGCGCGGTTGTCGTCGGCCCAGCGCTGTAGGTTTTTATAAGATTGCACATCTAAAAACTCTGCCGCGTCATATAATTTGCCTTCGGCTAGTACGCCGTACCAGGGGTAGGTGGCAATATCGGCAATGGTGTAGTCATCACCGGCCAGGTAGGGCCGCTCGGCCAGGGTTTTATCCAGTAGGTCGAGTTGGCGCTTTACTTCCATGGCATAGCGGTTGATGGGGTATTCGTATTTCTCCGGGGCGTAGGCGTAAAAGTGGCCAAAGCCGCCACCCAGAAAGGGGGCGCTGCCCATCTGCCAAAACAGCCAGGATAGGCACTCGGCTCGGGCGGCGGTTTCGGTGGGTAAAAACTCGCCAAACTTCTCGGCCAGGTATACTAAGATAGCACCGGATTCAAATACCCGAATGGTGTCGTTACCGCTGTGGTCGGCCAGGGCCGGGATCTTTGAGTTGGGGTTTACCGCGCAAAAGCCACTGCTAAATTGTTCGCCCTCGCCGATATTCACTAACCAGGCATCGTACTCGGCACCACTGTGGCCAAGTGCTAGCAGCTCTTCGAGCATAACGGTTACCTTCACGCCATTGGGCGTTGCCAGGGAGTAGAGTTGCAGTGGCTGCTCGCCTCGGGGCAGGTCTTTATCGTGGGTGGGGCCTGAGATGGGGCGGTTGATATTGGTAAACTTACCGCCGCTTTGGTTTTCCCAAGTCCATACTGTTGGGGGGGTGTAGGTGTTGTCGCTCATTGTTATTGTCCTAGGTTTTGCTTAGTCTACGTCAAAGCCCCTGTATTAAGGTAGCCCTATGCAAGATCTATTTGCCGATACCGGCGCCAACCAGCTGCCCTGTGATGGTGAGGTCTATTATTGGGGGGGCATATTTTCCCCAGCTGAGGCCGAGCAGTGGTTGCAAACCCTGTTGTTACAGATACCCTGGCAGGCCGACCGGGCCCATATCTACGGCCGCCATATAATTACCCAGCGACAGTATGCCTGGTTTGCGGATCGCCCCTACGAATATCGCTATTCGGGTATTTTACGCCAGGCCAAGCCCTGGCCCGCTATAGTGAATAAGTTGCGTCAGCGGGTGGAGGCCAAAACTGCTAAACCTTATAACGCCTGTTTGCTCAATTACTATCCAGATGGGGCGGCGGGAATGGCTTGGCACGCAGATAACGAACCAGAGCTGTTGGCGGATGGTTCAATTGCCTCGCTCAGTTTTGGCGTGCCGCGTAAATTCGCTTTCAAACATATTGAGCAGCCACATAAGCTGGCTTTCGAACTTGGGCGGGGCGATCTATTGGAAATGTGCGGCGCCACCCAGCGTTTTTGGCTGCATTGCGTGCCTAAATCTAAACTTATAAATGCCCCAAGGGTCAATTTAACCTTCCGGCAGATGCTGGCATAGGGGTGCTTTACTAGCCGCGATTGTTGCTCATATGTCTATCGGTTATCATTAGCGGTGTTTTTTTGTTTCGAACAGTGTTTCTTATGGTTAAGTCGGCCACTAATATTTGGGTTAATGTATTTGCCCTTGTTCTTTCTTCAGTGGCTCTGTACTTGCTACTTAACTATAGCGATTTAGCTAACAACCATATCTTGCAGCTGACGGCCCTGGTTTTATTTATCCCCATGGCGATAAGCGAGTTTACTAATACAAGTTTGCACCGGCGCCAAGTTTCACGGCACGCTATTAGTGTTACGCTCTTCAAAAGCCTTGGGGTTTACTTGTCGTTTGGCTTTGTCGGGTTTTGCTATTGGCTGTTGCCGGAGTACTCCGGTAGTTTCTACGACAAATTTTATCAGCTTATTTGGGATTATGGCCTCTATGTTGTGCTGGCAACCCCATTTTATGTGCGCTGGGTATCCGAGCGCGATGGCGAGCTGGAAGACAGCTATTATCAGCTGGGAAGATGCTTTAGTGGCGTGTTTAGGCTAGATAGGGAAATAATGAAGCATCACTTTCTCGGTTGGGTAGTGAAAGGGTTTTTCTACCCCCTGATGTATACCTATGCCATGGACAAAATTAACTGGCTTAGGCACCTCAATATAGACATTGATACGATTAGTTTTTTTCAGTTTTACGATATCTCACTGGGCCTGCTCTATTATGTGGATCTAATTTTTGTAGTCGTGGGTTATTTGTGTACGTTAAAAATATTTGGGGCCCATATTCGCACGGTTCAAACCACCTTGTTTGGCTGGTCTGTGGCCTTAGCTTGCTACCAGCCCTTTTGGTCGCTGCTCAGTAGCTATTATATTGAGTACGAAAACGAGCTGTTTTGGAATAACTGGCTGCATGATTACGGCGCTATTTATTATATTTGGGGCGGCGCCATTTTACTGTGTATCACGGTTTACTCTTTGGCGACTGTGGCTTTTGGTATGCGTTTTTCCAACCTTACCCACCGGGGCATTATTACCGCAGGGCCATATCGCTGGACCAAACACCCGGCTTATATCAGCAAAAACCTCAGCTGGTGGCTGATTTCAGTACCCTTTGTCTATGTAGCCGATTGGCAGACAACGGTTAAGTGCTGTCTGAGTTTGTTGATGCTAAATTTTATCTACTATATGCGCGCTAAAACCGAAGAGCGCCATTTAAACGAAGACCCGGTTTACCAGCAGTACAGTCGAGATATTGCTCAGCGCGGTTTATTGGCCCGGTTCAAAAGCCCCGCTAAATAATAAGGCTAACCAGGCTCGCTAAAAAGCCGCATGATAATACGCGTAAACTCATCGATCTCTACCGGCATTATTCGGAGCCTTGCCTAAATTAGCAAATTCGCGGCAGCTGCTCGCCCACCAGCATATCCATCAGTCGCTCGCCACCGAATAAAGTCCTTAGGCTTACCTGGCCACTGCCCTGTTGCACCTCACCAATAATGGCGGCGTGGCGCCCAGCTGGGTGGGCGCGCATGGCGGACAATAGTGGCTCGGCGTATTGGCCCGGTACTATGGCCACCAGCTTGCCTTCATTGGCCAGGTACATGGGCTCTAAACCCAGCAGCTCACACACAGCGCGTACCTGTGGGCGCAGTGGTAGCTGGCTTTCCTGTAGCTGTATATTGGTGCCGCTGGCCAGGGCAAATTCATTTAATACGGTGGCTAAACCACCGCGGGTAGCATCGCGCAAACAATGAATATCCGGGCAGTGCTGCAATAGGGTTTGCACCAAGCCATTTAGGGCTCGGCAGTCGCTGGCGATATTACTCTCTAGCATCAGCTCGCCGCGGGCATCCAAAATGGCGGCGCCGTGGTCACCGATATAGCCATTAATTAACACTTTATCGCCCACCGTGGCTCGGCAACTGCTGATATTGACCCCCTCGGGTATCACGCCGATGCCGCTGGTATTGATAAATAATTTATCCGCCGCACCCTTGGGCACCACTTTGGTATCGCCGGTAACAATACGCACCCCGGCTAAGTCGGCGGCAGCTTTCATAGATTTTACCACCTTGACTAAGGTAGCAATGGGCAGTCCCTCTTCAAGCACAAAACCACAGCTTAGATACAGCGGCAAGGCGCCGCCCACGCACAGATCGTTAACCGTGCCATTTACCGCCAGGGCACCGATATCGCCACCGTTAAAAAACAGCGGGTCTACCACATAGCTGTCGGTGGTCATGGCCAGTTGCTGGCCCAGTTGGGTTAAGCTGGCAAGCTCAAAGCGAGCTTGGTCTTCCAGTTGGCTCAGCTCGGTACTGGCAAATGTGGGTACAAATAATTGCTCTATTAAATCTCGGCTAGCGCTACCGCCGGCGCCGTGGGCCAGTGTGATACGGCCAGCTTCGGGTTTGCAGTAATCAATCATGGTATGTAAACCTTGGGCTTTAAGCCTCGCGCCGGCGAATTAGGGCTTTGACATCTTGGTATTGGTAATAGGCAGCACAGGCCCCCTCGGAGGAAACCATCAAGGCCCCTTGTGGTGTCTGGGGGCTGCACTGCACACCAAACTGGGGGCACTGCCAGGGGCTTTGGCTACCATTTAATACTTCGTTGCAGTGTGGTTCGCAGCCCTTTTGCAGGGCTTGGCGATGCAGCTGAAATTTTACTTCGGCATCGTAGTCGCGGTAGCAGCCGCGCATTTGTATGCCCGCATCGCCCAGCTCAGGCTGCCCACACCAGTTGGGATCACGGCGCATTTCATACACTGCGGCCATGGCCGCCAAGCCCTGGCGGTTACCCTGGTGCTTGACCACGCGTTTGTATTGGTTTTCTACCGTGGCTTTATTGCGAATACGCTGCTGTAAAATCATATAAATAGATTGCAGCAAATCCAGCGGCTCAAATCCGGTAATAACTAAAGGTTTACCGTAGTCTCGTGCGACAAAGGCAAAGGGAGTCTCGCCCAATACCATGCTGACATGGCCCGGGGCAATAAAGCCATCTAGGTCGAGTTTGGGGTTGTGCAAAATAGAGCGCAGGGTGGGCACGGTACTTATATGATTGCAGAACAGGGAAAAATTATTAACCCCCTGATTCTTGGCCGCCATTACCGTTAAGGCGGTGCTGGGCATGGTGGTCTCAAAGCCCAGCGCAAAGAATATCACTTCGCGTTCAGGGTGTTGCTGCGCCAGTGTCAGCGCATCTAAGGGCGAGTAGACCATGCGAATATCCGCCCCAGAGGCCTTGGCCTCGACCAAGCTCTGGCGTGTACCCGGTACCCGCATGGCATCGCCAAAGGTGGTGAAAATTACCTGGGGCTGCTGGGCCAGGGTTATACAGTCGTCGACTCGTTCGCGTGGTAGCACACACACCGGGCAGCCGGGGCCATGCACCATTTCTATCCAGTCGGGCAGCAATTGATGAATGCCATAGCGAAACAGGGTATGGGTATGGCCGCCGCAAAATTCCATAATTTTGACTGGATCTGCTCCGCCTTGGGTGCAAGCAGTTTGCAAGCTGGCAATGTTTGCGAGTATGGCCTTGGCCTGCTCGGGTTGGCGGAATTCGTCGATATATTGCATAGCTGGGTTTCCTAACTGGGCCGTTCAGCGGGTGGCAGCTCACCAAGCTGGCGTAATATTTCTAAGGTGTGGGCCGCTTCTTGTGGGTCGATACAGCTCATGGCAAAACCCACATGCACCAACACCCACTGACCAATACAGGATTCGGGGTGCTGCTTTGGCGAGAGAATGCAGGCGATATTAACCGGCCGGTAAATGCCGGCCACTTCCACAGTGGCCATGGCCTGTTGGGCATCGGTAATGGCGACAATGCGCCCGGGTATTCCTAAACACATCGGGCAATCACTCCGCTGCTTGCTCGGGCGTTAACTGGGCGGCGGCAATTAGGGCCTGGCCCAGGGCGAGGCCGCCATCATTGGCTGGCAGTTGCCTGGGGCGCAATAGGGCAAAGCCCGCAGCCTCACATTGAGCCGTTAGCAAATTTAATAGCAATTGGTTTTGGCTGACGCCACCGGCAATGGCAATGGCTTTGCAGCCATGTTGCCTGGCCAGTGCAATGGCCAGCTCGCCAAAGGCCTGGGCAAGGCCCCGGTGAAAACGAGCGGCAATGACGGCGCGGCTGTGGCCAGCCCAGCAATCGGCCAGTAAATCGGGCCATATGGGGCCGGGGTCTATCTCGGTAAAATTGCCGATTTTATTGTGGGCAAAACGGTAGGGCCGGTGTTGCTGGCAGTGGTTTAGCTCGGTGTACGCTTCCAGCTCCATTGCCGCCTGGCCTTCGTAGCTAATTACGCGCTCGCAAATACCCAGGGCGGCGGCGACTGCATCAAACAGTCGCCCGGCAGAACTCGCCGCCGGGCAGTGGCTGTTTTTTGTCAGCATTTGTTCAATTGGGTTTAGCGGAAGATCGTGAAGGTGGGGCATAATGGCCTGGCTGTGGCGGCGCCAGTCGGCGCCAAAACACTGCCACAACTGGGCC
This sequence comes from Cellvibrionaceae bacterium, assembly GCA_025800435.1. Lineage (GTDB taxonomy): Bacteria > Pseudomonadota > Gammaproteobacteria > Pseudomonadales > Cellvibrionaceae > Pseudoteredinibacter. The sequence continues at coordinate 9,613 of JAOXRV010000034.1, forward strand.
ACTAAATTACGCCAGGGCTGGCTCATGGCTTGCTCGCCGCCGGGAAGGGGGCAGGGTTTAAGGCCGGCTAAACGCTCCGCTTGGCGATAATCGCATCTAAAAATTTCACCGCCCCATAGCTGGCCGTTATCGCCAACGCCCAAACCATCCAGGCAAATGCCGATAACTGGCTCTTGTTGCCACAGGTTTTCCCCCAGGCAACTGGCCAAGTGGGCGTGGTGGTGCTGGCAAGCAATAAGCTTAAGTTGCTGTTGCTGCGCCAATTGTCGGCCCAATTTGCTGGCTTGATAATCGCGGTGTAGGTCTACCGCAATGGTCTGGGGTTTAAATTGATAGAGCTGGCTAAAGCGCTTGATGCTATCGCTGTAATCCTGAAAATTGGCTAGGTTATCTAAATCGCCCATATGTTGGGAGACAATGGCACTGCCGTGTTGCAGCAGGCAAAAGCTATTTTTTAGCTGGGCGCCCATGGCCAGCAGCGGCACTGCATTGCCAAATAGTGTTGGCAATTTAATGGCGCTGGGCACATAGGCTCTGGCCCGGCGCAGGGTTTGCGTTTGGCCCGCGACAATTCGCACAATGGAGTCATCCAGGCGGTTGACGATAGCCCGGTCGTGTAGTAGAAAGCCATCGGCTATTGGGGCCAGTTGTTGCAGCGCCTGTTGGTTATCAATACAGGGCGGGTGGCCACTGGCATTGCCTGAGGTGGCGACCAGCGGGCCATTAAATTCATCGCAAATCAGCTGGTAGAGTGGGCTTTGGGGCAACATAAAGCCCACTTGTTTAAGCCCGGGGGCGATACCCGCTGCCAGTTTACTGCCCGAGTTTTTATCCAGTAATACAATTGGGCTGGTGTTGCTGCTGAGCAGTTCTGCCTCGGCTTGTTCTAAGCTCGCGTACTGGCTAATGCAGTCGATATTGGCGGCCATTAGTGCAAAGGGTTTATGGGGGCGCTGTTTGCGTTGGCGTAATTTGTTTACCGCGCTTGGGTTGCAGGCGTCGCACAATAAGTGAAAGGCGCCGACCCCTTTAACGGCAATAATCTCGCCCCGTTGCAAAAGGGTACAAAGTTTGAGGATGGCATCGCGGTCGTGGCGTTTACCCTTATAATGCAGCCAAATTTTGGGGCCACAGTGGGGGCAGCAATTGGCCTGGGCGTGAAAGCGACGGCTGGCCGGGTTTTTATATTCTGCTTGGCAGGCATCACACATGGTGAAGGGCGCCATACTGGTATTGATACGGTCGTAGGGAATGGCATCCACAATGCTCAGGCGCGGGCCGCAGTTGGTGCAGTTGGTAAAGGGGTAGTGGTAGCGGCGGTTGTTGAGGCTACGCATCTCGGCGTTGCACTCGTCGCAGGGTTTGGTATCAACCGCCACTTGGGTGCGCACTTTGCCAGCGCCGCTGTGGGCGATACTAAAACTGTCGAAATCTTGATAGCGCAGCCACTGTTGTTCCTGTGTCTCAATTTGAGCCAGGGGTGGGCATTCGGGGCCAATACGCTGGCTAAACTGCTGCAGTTGGCTGCGCAGGCCAAAGGCCTCAATATGCACGCCGGTCGGGGTGTTTTTTACCCAGCCCACCAAGCCGTTTTGTTGGGCTAAACGCCAAATAAAAGGCCGAAAACCCACCCCTTGTACGGTGCCGCGAATCTGCAGGGCTACCCCAAGCCGTTCGCGTTCAGGAAGCTGTTGACTCAAGCTTGCCTCCCAGGTCTAGGCCGCTGCCTTTATCCAGACCGTAGCGTTCCAGCTTATTGCGCAGCCCCATACGCGATAAGCCCAGTTGCTCAGCGGTTTTTGATTTGTTGCCACCCAGTCGCAGTAGGGTTTGTTTAATAATGCGCGATTCCAATTGCTCAACACTGTGTTTTAAGCTGCCCTCAGTACCGCCACAGGGAGGTGGGTTGGCACTGTAATTCTCGCTGCCCGGTTGCAAAGATGGCGATAGCAGCTCAAGCCCGAGATAATCGCCCTGGGCCAATACCAGCATTCGCTTAATTTCATTTTGCAGTTCGCGCACATTGCCGGGCCAGTGGTAGTGGCGAAACTGGTTCAGCACATCTTCTTTAAAACCATTTACGCGCTTGCCGAGGCTGGCCATGGCCTCGTCTAAAATTGCCAAGCTAAGGGGGGCTATATCGTCGCGCCGTTGCCGCAGCGGGGGAAGCTCTAGGGTGAAAGTGGCCAGGCGGTAGTAGAGGTCTTGGCGGAACTTGCCCTGTGTTACATCCGCTTGTAAATCACGATTGGTGGCAGCAATAATGCGCACATCAATGGGCCTGGGGGTGTCGCAGCCCAGCGGTCGTATCTCGCGTTCTTGCAGCACACGCAGCAGCTTGGCCTGAAAAGCTGCCGAGGTATCGCCGATTTCATCCAGTAGCACGGTGCCACCGGCGGCGCTTTCCAGCAGCCCGCGGCGGTCGGCAACAGCGCCGGTAAAGGCCCCTTTAACATGGCCAAACAGCTCGCTATCGAGCAGCTCATCGGGCAGTGCACCACAGTTTTCAGCCACAAACGGTGCCTCTTGGCGCAGGCTGTTGCAGTGCAGGGCGCGGGCGCAAAGCTCCTTGCCAGTGCCGGTTTCGCCGGTAATCAGTACATTGACATCAAAGCTGGCAATATTGTGCAGCAGCTCGCAGATGGCGTTCATCGGGCTTGTGTGGCCGCGCACAATGCCGCTGTCCCAGTTAAAGCGCGCTTGTAGGGCGCGGCGTTTGTTAAGCATGGCCTCGTCGATATTATCGGGCTTGAGTTTTAGCTCGATATTCAGTTGTTCGTTTTTGCGCTGCTGCTCAAATAGGGTGGTGGCATTGTGTAATTTGCTGTATAGCTCGGCCCTGTCCCAGGGCTTTTGCAAATATTGATAGATATTTCCCTGGGCGACAGACTCGGCCAAATCCTGTGGTATTTCGCTGCAACTGAGCAGGCATAAGATATCCGGGTAGTGGGTCTGTACCTGGCGGCAAAACTCCAAGCCACTGAGGCCGGGCAGCTGTTGGGCACAAATAAATACCTGCACCCACTGACTGGCCAATAACTCGGTGGCCTGCTCAAGGCTACTGGCATAAAAGGCCTCTAGGCCTTGGGCCTTGGTCAGCAGCGGCTTGAGGGCCGTTAGCATGTTGAGGTCGCTTTCTAAAATTAGTACCGATCTGGCCACGGTTTCTCCTTGTTAGCCTGCTGTGACTCATTACACTGGTGCGAGCCGATGGCTTTACTTTGCCTGGCCAGGCGCAACCACTGGTACCAGTTATCTAGGCCCTCGCCACTGCTGGCACTAAGCGCTAAAATTCTAATGCCCGGGTTTACCTGGCGTGCGAAGGCCATGCACTGCTCTATTTCAAAATCGAGATGGGGCAGCAAATCAATTTTGTTAAGCAGTAAAAGATCGGCGGCGTGGAACATATCGGGGTACTTGATTGGTTTATCTTCACCTTCGGTAGTCGATAAAATGGCAACCTTAAAGTCCTCGCCCAAATCAAAAGCCGCCGGGCACACTAGATTGCCAACGTTTTCAATCATCAGTATTTCGCCGCCGCTTAAGTTCAAATCGGTAACGGCGTGGCCGATTTGATGGGCGTCTAGGTGACAACCCTTGCCGGTATTAATTTGTACCGCTGGTACCCCAGTTTGGCGAATGCGTTGGGCATCACGGCTGGTCTCTTGGTCACCCTCAATAACCGCTAGGGGCATTTGTGCTTTAAGCTCGTTTAGGGTGCGGCTAAGCAGGGTGGTTTTGCCGGAGCCCGGGCTGGAAACCAAATTGATACTGAGAATGCCCAGGCGGGCCAGGCGGGCGCGATTGGCGCGGGCGTACTCATCGTTCTTGCCGAGAATGTCGCGTTCGACTTGAATCATTTTGGCTTGGCTGATACCGGGAGCGTGCGCTCTGGCTGGGCCTTTGCCATAGTGGTGGCAGCCGTCTTCGGGCCGATGATGGTGCTGATGTTTCTCGTGGCTATCGCTACAACCGCAAACCGTGCACATTAAACTACCTCCAGTTCTTTAATCTTCATTTCATCACCAGCCACTACTTGCAGTTGGTGGCTGCCGCAGTGGGGGCAGGGCTGATGGCGTTGTTTTACTGCTACTTGTGTGGCACAGGGCATACACCAAGAAGCACCGGGCACCACTACTATGCGCAGCTTGGAATTGTGGGCGACGGTTTTTTTTGTGACCACATCAAAGCAAAATTTTAGCGCCGCAAGCTCGACCCCGGCCAGTTCGCCTATTTCTAGATAAACCGTTGTTACCCGAGCAAACCCGTGTTGTTGGGCCTCGGCCTCGATCAGCTGCAGCAGACTTTCGCACAGTGCCATCTCATGCATGGTTTAGCTTTAACTCCCAGGGCAGGCAGGGGTCGTACAGCTGTACGATCAAATCCAGTAATTGTTTCTGCTCATTTGCCACCTTTGCCGCCTCTAGTAAGGTTCCTGCAAGGCTGCTGTTGTGGCTAAAATTGGCGGCGGTGGGCGAGTCGATGCGGTAGTTGGCGACCCGGTATTCGCTATGGTCAGGCCCAGGCGCTGCTAAGCTAAGTTGGTGGCGAAGTAAACCACGGCTAGTTTGCACCTGTGCGCGGGCTTCTAAATTGGCGGTGCACTCGGCCTGGCTATCACCTGGGTAGTCACTTTTTAATATTCTGCGTAAGCGCCCCGGTGCCTCGGCCAGTTCAAGTAGCCGTGCAAATAGGCGCGCGAGTAAACCGTGGCCGTGGGCGGCGCTAATCATTTGAATAAGTGGGCGCTCACGTAGGCGCATCAGCGGGCCGCTTTCCTCGGCGATAGAGTGTTGCTTAAAAGCGTTGGCGCCAATACTGGCCCAGCCGTGGTCTAAAATCATACTGCTCAATTGGCTGCCCAGCGCTCGTCCCTGCAAAAAATGGGTGAGCCCCTGGGCATTGTGAATATTGACGAATTTTTCGCAGGGGCCACCTAATATTTTGGTTTTTAACAGCTGTTCAAGTTGCTCTACTTTGATATGAATGGCGGCCAGCTTAGGTGGGACGGCAGTGAAGGCCTCTTGGCTTTGCCCTAGGCACTGCCCCAAAAAGGTATAGGCCCTGCGAATACTGTGGGGGCCGCCCTGGGGCAGACGCCGGCCCAACTTTTGTAAAATACCCATTAGCAATTCACGGCTGTGTTCTAACTCTAATAAAAACTCATAACGCTGCTGCTGCCTGGGTGATAACAGTTGCCCCTGTGCCTTGGCCACAGCGAGGTGGCCACAGTAGTGGTGAGCGTGGCCACACAGGCTAAACAGCAGCGGCAGTGTGTGCAGGGCTTGGCTGCTGGTTTTGCCGAATAAAACACGCTCTGGGTATTGGGGGCCTGTGGTCTCAAACCCTACTTGATTCGCACCTATACTGATGACTATTTTGCCCG
>JAOXRV010000040.1 GCA_025800435.1 Cellvibrionaceae bacterium
GGGGCGCCGTTATACAGGGTAACGGTAACGATATCCTGCTCGCTCAGCCACTTGGCAGACTCGCCCACCGCTTTGGCATCGGCCTGGTGCTGCTCGTAGGTGTTGGGCTCCATAAAGTGCCAAAATTCACCGTCGGTGTACAGATACTCCATATCGGTATCCATTACGTCGGCGCCTTCGAGGCTTTCGCCGGATTTAAAGGTACGCTCCCACACCCGGCCAGAGGTCAGGTTGCGCAGCTTAACGCGGTTAAACGCCTGGCCCTTACCGGGTTTTACGTAATCGTTTTCAAGGATGGAGCAAGGGTCTCCATCGAGCATGACTTTTAAGCCGCTGCGAAATTCATTGGTAGAGTAGTTGGCCATGGGTTTATCTCTTTATCTCACTCAAACAGTGCCCCGGGGGCGAAAAAACCGCCATTATAACCTGCTACCGGTCTGTTACAATGACCCCATGAATTACCCCGTCGCCCCCGTATTGCCCTGGCAGCAAGAGCTGCGCCATGTGCTGCGCCGCCCCGAGCAGCTGGCCGAGTACCTAGAGTTGCCACTGGCGCTGTTCTCTGCCGCCGCCGCAGAAGAGTTTGAACTGCGTCTCACCCGCCACTTTGCTGGCCTTATGGCTAAGGGCGACCCAGACGACCCGCTGTTAAAACAGGTGCTGGCCAGCCCCATGGAGTTGGCCCCCAGCCCCGGTTACAGCGCAGAGCCACTGGCCGAGAGCGAACACTTTAGTCCGGTGCCCGGATTGGTGCACAAATATCACGGGCGGGTTCTGCTACTGCCCAGCAGCCAGTGCGCGATCAACTGCCGCTATTGCTTTCGGCGCCACTTTCCCTACCGCGAGCATCAGCTTAGCCGCAGCCAGTGGCAGCCAGCGCTGGACTATATCCGCGCCGACGGCAGTATTAGCGAAGTAATTTTAAGTGGCGGCGACCCCTTGAGCCTGGCCGATAAGCAACTCGCCTGGCTGAGCGAAACCCTGGCCGAGCTGCCCCAGTTAAAACGCCTGCGAGTGCATAGCCGCCTGCCGGTGGTACTGCCCCAACGAGTCGATGAGGACTTGCTGGGCTGGCTTAATGACCGTCGCTTTCAAACCAGCTTGGTGCTGCATATCAACCACCCCAACGAGCTTTCCGCGGAGCTGACCGCCGCCTGCGAGCGTTTGCGCCAGAACGGGGTGCGCTTATTTAACCAAGCGGTGCTATTAAAAGGGGTCAATAACAGCGCCGCCACCCTGGCTCAGCTCAGCGAAGAATTGTTTGCCGAGCATATTCAACCCTATTATTTGCACCAGCTCGATCGAGTAAGGGGCGCCGCCCATTTTCGTATTGCCGATACCGAAGCCAAAGCCCTATATCGAGAACTGCGGAGCCTACTGCCCGGCTATATGGTTCCTTTACTAACCCAAGAAATTCCCGGAGAGGCTGCGAAAACCCCGCTAATATAGACTACTATTGTGATAAGCTTCACAGTTATAGATCTTATCACCAAGCAAAAATTGAATTGACAAGCACATTAAACCGATGAGATTACATAAGGCATACACAGCGACACCCGGTTTAGCCGCGACAGGAATATAACAATAGGTATGAGCGCAGCAGTCATTGCCACTAATTTATTTGCACGGATTAAGCTGCCGGTCCAAGATTTGGACCGCCTCAGCTTCTGCCCCAGCAACCGGCCCCGTGACGTGGCGCGCTGGGCCGAAGCCCTGCCAGCCACCCGGGTAAACCAAACCAGTGTCATCCTCTACAAAGCCATGCCCGAAATCGCGCGCCTGCGCAATATCAAGCCGACCAAGCGCCTAGCCATGCTCGAAAGTCTGCGCCCCTATGTGCAGCGCTGTATTGAAGGCCTGTCCCAAACTTTTTTAAACAAGCCAGTGGTGCTGCCAGAAGATGCCATGAAAGCCGCGATTGTGGCGCTGGCCCTGCAAAAGCACATCAGCAATGGTTACTGCGTTATCGCCCGCGAAATCGCCTGCGACCCCAATCTCAACGACGGCGACCCCAACAACCGTAATCTGCACTCGATGGCGCTGGCCTTACACCGCACCATCAGCGGCCTGGGCGAGCAGCTGATGCGCAGTTACCAGCTCTACGCCAGCACCGCTGCTGGCTTGTGGATCTCACTGCACCATCTCTACAGAATTGCCAAAACCACGGGTATCGACCAATTTCCAGTGTCCGATGAACTGATGACCCATGTGCAGCAAAACTCCTGTCGGGATGCCTACCACCGGGTACTGCTGTTGGCCTGTGCCAACCCCAATAAAATGCGCCAGTACGATGTTTCCACCGTGTACAAGTTGGTCGAGCTGTGGAGCAGCCACCTGCGCCTGCGCGCCTCGGAAGCAGACAGCGATGCGGTCTTTGCGGTTAACCTGGAACAAGACCGCCCCCCCACTCCGCGAGCGCTGATTCCCAGCAGCGAGCTGAGCAACTACACAGACATCGATTTAAGCCGCCTGCTCTCTGCGCTGGATAAACAACTGGATGGCGACAATGAGGGCAAAAGCATACTGCCGATTCCCAAGGGCATTACTGCGCCGCTGTTATCCCATTTAATCAATGCTTGGGGCACCGAATACCACCGGGCCTATGAGCGGGTTAGTCACAAACAAGAGCTGCAGGTCTTGGTGGGGGTATCCGCCATCCACTTTCACCTATGCGACGGTATCCCCTTTGATACCTTTGTGCTGGGCTCGGGCAAAATGAACCTGGATAAGGACAATAACCCCTAT
>JAOXRV010000048.1 GCA_025800435.1 Cellvibrionaceae bacterium
TCTGGTTTGCTACCTAAAAAAGAATCACTTATAAACCAGCTTAGGAAAGCCAAGGTTTTGATAAGTTGGCTCTTACCCGAGCCATTGGCACCGATTACAGAAATAGCTTTGTTTAGTCGCCCGCCAGGTGTATTAATATCATAAGCGGAAGGGGCTGGTTGCTTTCCTATCTCGAAGGACAGCTCTACTTCTTCAGCGAAAGAATAGAAATTCTGAAATCTAATATATTTGATCATTTTGAGGCAATATCCACGAATATTTGTAGATATTAGCTTGGAGTGGGGGCTTCGGCAAGCTTCACAGTGGTTTTAGTCCTCTAAACTCGGGCTGGCTGCCTGATCCAGCGCCTGCATCCGCAAAAAGCTGCTGACCGAGACCGAGCGCAAGCGGGCTAAGAACGCGGCTAAATAGCTCGCGTTCTTAGCCTCTAGCCAAATGCGGCGGCTGTGCTGTTGCGAATTGGCGCCAGGCCAGTTGTTGAAACTCCTGGCTAAAAGGGTGCCAAAAAGCGGGCATTAGCTGGGTCATGGCCAGGCCGCAAAGCCCGTCTGGGCGCACCCAGCTGTGGGTGCCCGCCAGCCCGCCCCAATAATAGTGTTGCAATTTAGTGCCTTGAAACTTGAGCGCAAAACCCAGGCCAAAACCGGTGTTGGGCATTTGCCAGAGTGGAAACTGCAGCGCTTTACCCACGGCCAATTGGTTTTCTAACATTGTTGCCAAACTGCCGGGTTTTAACACCGGCGCAGCGTCAGCGGCGAGACAAGCGAGAAAGCGCTGCATATCCAAACGGCTGGAATAGAGCCCGCCGCCGGCAGATAAAAACGTTGGTGTAGCGCAGGGGTCGTGCAGTGCATAGGA
>JAOXRV010000053.1 GCA_025800435.1 Cellvibrionaceae bacterium
GTCTGTGGCGCCGGTAAAACCCAGATCGCCATAGCCAAGATCATCCACCAACACTAGAACAATATTGGGTTTTGCTGCCGTTTCCGGCCTCGCACCCACCGCTGGCTCAGATACCCCGCAACCTCCTGCCATCAGGAAAAAAGACAACAACGCAATCGCAATAAACAGACGTCGGGCCATTGGTAAAATCCCTGGTTTACTGAGCACCAAACTCGAATACAGTAGCCGTTTTATAGGTATCTCCCGGCTTCAACACCGTTGACGGAAAGTTCGGCTGGTTAGGGCTATCCGGGTAGTGTTGGGTTTCCAGGCAAAACCCGTTGCGATGCTGGTAAACCGCCCCGCCCTTGCCCGTGATACTGCCATCGAGGAAGTTACCGGCGTAAAACTGCACCCCCGGTTGATCGGTTGTAATGACTAAAGTACGGCCGCTTTCAGGGGCATATACCGAAGCCGCCAGTTGCAAACCAGATGCTTCGGTTTTATCCAGCACCCAATTGTGGTCATAGCCCTTGCCGAAGCCCAGTTGCTCGTACTCAACACCGATGTCCCGGCCGATAGCTTTGGCTTCCCGAAAATCCATAGGTGTATTGAC
>JAOXRV010000072.1 GCA_025800435.1 Cellvibrionaceae bacterium
CAACTTCTGGGGAACGCATAAACCCATCCTTGGGGCTCTCGTCCGCCATCCCTGGCTCCCAAGCCCCCAGAAGTTGTCACCGGCACAAGGCTCTACCACCTAAAAGCGCGCAGCACACTGGTGGTTACACTAACCACGTAGCGTATGCCACAATCGACTCTAGGCTCGCGAACAAAGCCACCCCTTATATAGCTTATATGCCTATACCGACATAAACATTACGTCATAGCATTCGCATAGCGCTGCAAATGGTAATCCGCATTGCCAAACAAGGCATCGATGGTGGTCAAGCGCTTAAAGTAATGGCCCACGTCCAGTTCGTCGGTAACGCCCATGCCGCCGTGTAATTGCACCGCTTCCTGGCCGACTTTTTTCGCTGCCTGGCCAATACGCGCCTTGGCGGCGCTCACCGCTAAACTGGCATCGTCCGCACCGGCGTCCATTTTCATGGCCGCCATATACAACATTGACATGGCCTGCTGACACTCGATAAACATATCCGCCATACGGTGCTGCAAAGCCTGGAAGAAAGACAGGTTTACCCCAAACTGCTTACGGGTTTTGGTGTACTCCACGGTTTTGATCAGCAGAGTTTCCATAATACCCAGGGCCTCGGCACATACCGCAATTCGCGCACGATCCAAAGTCTTCTCCAACCCGGCCAGGGCCTCGCCCTCGCTGCCAATTAAGGCATCTGCGCCCAGTTCGACATTATTAAAACGAATATCCGCGCCGTTAAAGCCATCGACCGTGGTATAGCTTACACGCTCCACCCCGGCGCTGTCGGCGGGTACTGCAAACAATGACAAACCAGCGCTATCGGCCTGGGCGCCACTGCTGCGCGCCAACACCAATAATTGATTGGCATTGCCACCATTTAACACCGCAATTTTAGCGCCATTGAGCAGATAACCCTGGCCATTGGCCTGGGCACTGCTGAGGCAATTGGCAATATTGTAACGGCCTTGTTTTTCAGCAAAGGCTAAGGCCAACTGGCCCTGACCTTCAATCATGGGGCCAATTAATTGGGCTTTTTGCTCAGCGCTGGCCAGCTCAGCCAGGGCGCCGCCGGCGAGAATACCATTGGCCAAGAAAGGCTCGATCACCAAACCCTTAGCGAAGGCCTGCATAATGACCATTAAATCGGTGGCGCTGCCGCCGTAACCGCCGTCGGCTTCGCTAAAGGCCATGCCCAGCCAACCCAGCTCGGCAAACATCTGCCAATGCTGCTCGCTATAACCCAGCTCGCTGGCGATCAACTTGCGGCGCTCTTCAAAATCGTAATCGTTGTTAACAAATTTTTCGATGCTGTCTTTTAACAGCTGCTGTTCTTCAGTAAATGAAAAATCCATGGTCGCCTCCTACAAGCCCAGTACTGCTTTACAAATAATGCCTTTTTGGATCTCGTTGGTACCACCAAAAATAGACTGTTTGCGATTGTTAAAATAATGGGGGCCGGTATTGGTCTCAAACCAATCACCGATACGCTCGCCCTCGAAGCCGTCGTGGTATTGGGCCTGGGTAAAGGGCAACACATGATAGCCGGCCAGCTCCACAAACAGCTCATCGATGGCCTGCATCACCTCAGTGCCCTTAATTTTTAAAATAGAGGACTCGGGGCCGGGGGCACCGCCGGAGGCCACCGCCGCCAAGGTGCGCAGTTCGGTGTATTCAAGTGCGGTTAAATCCAGCTCCACATTGGCCAGCTTTGTGCGAAACTGGCTGTCGTCCCAAAGGCTGTTTTCGCCATTGTGATCGGGGGTTTGCTGAGCCAGGCTTTTAACTTTTTCGAGGCGCTTTTTGGAGTTTTGCACATTGGCAATACTGGTGCGCTCGTGGGTCAGCAATAACTTGGCGTAAGTCCAGCCTTGGTTTTCTTCGCCGATCAAATTGGCCGCGGGTACGCGTACATTGTCAAAGTGTACCTCGTTCACCTCGCGCTCTTCGTCCAGGGTTAAAATTGGCGACACCGAGATACCCGGGCTGCTCATATCGATCAAAATAAAGCTGATGCCCTGTTGCTTTTTAGGCGCATCCGGATCGGTGCGCACTAGGCAGAACATCCACTCGGCCCAGTGGCCCAGGGTGGTCCAGGTTTTGGTGCCATTAACAATATAATCATCGCCATCGCGCACAGCGCTGGTTTTTAAAGCGGCCAAATCTGAACCGGCGCCGGGCTCGGAATAACCCTGACACCACCACGCATTGGATTCTAAAATATCGGGCAAGAAGCGTTTCTTCTGCTCCTCGCTGCCGTAGGTATAAATAACCGGCGCCACCATGGTCACACCAAAGGGAATGGTGCCGAGCACATGGGCGCGGGCCTTTTCTTGTTGCACAATGTATTTTTGGGTGGGGCTCCAGCCGGTGCCACCGTATTCTACTGGCCAGTTCTCGGCCAGCCAGCCCTTATCGTTTAATATCTTCTGCCAGCGAATAAAGTCATCTTTAGTCGGGTGGATATTGTTTTTAATTTTTTCTTGAATATCTTTGGGGTAGTTTTCCTCAAAGAAGGTCCGCACCTCGCGCTGAAATTCCAGCTCCTCGGCAGTAAAGTCGATATTCATCAATCGCTCCTAAAGCACTTGTGTGTATTTACTATTTGATTTTAAGGTATCTTAACTACTTGCTTACCAAAATTTTTGCCAGTCAACATGCCGCGAAAAGCATCGATGGCAGAGTCCAGCCCCTCGGCTACCGACTCGCGGTATTTAAGGCGGCCGTCTTTAATCATATCGCGCAGTAATTCGGTCACCTCATGGTGGCGGTGCTGCCACTCGGTAACCACAAAAAAGCGGTGCTCGGGGGGATTGGGCAAGGCCCCCAAGACGTGAAACGGGGTTTCGACCTCGGCGATATTCTCAGCGTTATAGGCCGAGACATAACCGCAAACCGGCACCCGCGAGCCCTTATTTAACAACGGGGCTACCGCCCGAGTAACGGCGCCGCCGACGTTTTCAAAGTAAATATCAATACCATCTGGGCAAGCCGCGGCCAGATCTTCGGCCAAATTCCCGCCCTTGTAATCCACACAGGCATCAAAGCCCAACTTATCGCGTACATAGGCGCACTTGCTGTCGCCACCGGCGATGCCAACAACCCGCAGCCCCAGTGATTTGGCCACTTGGCCAACCAAAGAGCCGACCGCACCGGAGGCGGCGGAAACCACCAAAGTTTCACCGGCCTGGGGCTTGCCCACTTCGGTCAAGCCAAAATAGCCGGTGCGCCCAGGCATACCCGCAGCGCCTAAAAAAACCGACAATGGCAGGCCTTGGGCATCCACTTTATAGATCATCTCTTCATCGGCATCGGCGATATAGTGGCTCTGCCAGCCGCTGTAGGCGGTAACAATATCGCCAACTTGATAGGCATCGGTGTTTGAGGCAATCACCTCGCCCACTGCCTCGCCGGCCATCACCTCACCCAGGCCCACGGGCTCTACATAGCTCTTCATATCGTTCATACGGGGCCGCATATAAGGGTCCAATGAGAGGTAGTGATTGGCAATTAAAAATTGGTTCGGGCCCAGCTCGGGCAAGGCCTGGCGACGAATTTCAAAATCGTCATCCTGTACTTCGCCAGCGGGGCGACGGCGCAGGTGAATGGCGGTATTTATAATCTCAGACATAGCGTTACCTAGGATTGCTTGGCAGCCGTTTAGGGGCAATATTTGCCGCAGCGGCCCAAATTAGTTATGGTTATTCAAAACGAACGAGCGTTCGCTATTTAAACGAGAGACAGTGGCAGCCGTCAAGAGCGGCTTTTCGCTTTGCCCAAAAGCGTCAACTGAGGCCTTTATTCTGTCCCTAATAACCAATAACAACGGGTAAAGTCGTGTCCCAAGCAATGCAAGCCTGGCCAGTAGATAACAGCTTTCAAGCCTTTAAGCGTCAACTGCCCATTTGCCGCAACTCGGTCTACAGCGAGTTTTATGACTTTTTCCGGGATGTGATCAAGGTCAAGCGCGAAAGTGCGGCGATTAAAAACCTAGAAACCATCTGTACCGCCACCTTTGAGCTGGCCAGCAAGCACGGGTTTGATGCCATGAGCCTGCGCGACCTCAGCCGTAGCACCGGCATCAGCATGGGCGGCCTGTATAACTATATTGGCAGCAAAGACGAACTGGCGCAGATGGTGAACGATTTTCTAAGCCGCCGCCTCGCCCCTATGGCTGCGCTCAATAATCCCAAGCAAGATAAGCCCAGGGACCTGCTCGAAACCCTGCTGCGCACTGCAATTTACATGGGCAGCTTGTTCCGGCCCTGGTACCGATTTGTGTATATGGAATCGAAAACCATGGCGCGCAAGCAAAGAGACCAGGCCAAAAGCTTCGACCTGTACGACACCCAGCGTTTGCGCGAATTAATTGAGGCCGGTGTTCGCGCCGGCGATATGGACTGCGCCAACCCAGAGTTAAGCGCTTCGGCCTTGCTGGCAATGGTGCAGGATTGGTATTTAAAGTCTTGGAAGTACAAGCGCAACAATATCGACCCCGACGACTATGCAGACTTTTTAGTGTCCACTATGGACAAATTACTGGCCTGCAAAGACCAATAAACCCCAGGAAGGAGCCGCTACAATGTCCCTCCTGGCAAATTTAACCCCTAGACAGTAGAAATCGCCATGCCCAATATAGCCCTACTCGCCTACGATGATTGCTACACCTCTAGCCTGGCCAAAGTTCAGGACAATCTCCATATTGCCAACGCCTACTGGCGCAAACAGCACGGCGATACCGAAGGCCAGTTTGTCACCAAAGTTATTTCGGTAGATGCCAAAAATGTTGCCTCTATCGGTGGCTTAAATTTTTTCGTCGACGGCGACCTAAGCCTGGCAGATGACTGCCAGGTTATTGTGGTGCCCTCACTGTTCTACTCAGGTGAGCCGGCCTTTAGCCGCAAACTCAAACAGATGCGGCCAATGGTGGATTGGCTGCGCAGCCAACATGCCAAGGGTAAAACCCTGATGGGCCACTGCACCAGCAGTTTTATTTTGGCCGAAACCGGCCTGCTGGACGGCGGCATCGCCACCACCAGCTGGTGGCTGGAAAAGCGCTTTCGCCAACGCTACCCAGACGTAGAGTTGAATATTCGCCAATTGTTTGTGGAACACAACCGGGTAATGTCCGGCGCCGCGGCCAACTCCGAGCAGTTGATGACCCTGCGCCTGATCGAACGCTTTATGGGCAAGAGTATTGCCAGCCAATGCGCCAAGGCCACCCTACTCAACACCAACGAGGTTGAGCAAACTGCGTTTTTAACCCTTGAGAACCAGTTAGAGCACAACGACCCTTTGGTCAGCAAAGCCCAAGCTTGGTTGCAGCGCAATATGAAAGAGCGCTTTTCACTCAACCAGTTGGCCGATGAGTTAGCGGTGAGTACCCGCACCCTGATCCGCCGCTTTAAGCAAGTATTGGATGAAACCCCCAACCGCTATTTGCAGAATCTGCGCATCGACACCGCCAAGCGGATGTTGGAAAACAGTGGCCTGCCGG
>JAOXRV010000102.1 GCA_025800435.1 Cellvibrionaceae bacterium
TTGAGCAGGGAGGCCCGGATTACGCCGTGGATGATCGCCTCGGCATATTGCTGGGCTCGCTCGCCTCGGGTCTACTGGGCTATTTGATACTGAGGTTCTTCAGCCCGCCAGGTGTCGAAGATTAGGCGGGTATCAGCGGCATGCCGGTGAAGTGGACGTGGCCCCACACCAGTGCACCGTAGATAACAATGGTTAAGCCCAGGGTTATGGCCTCGTGCAATAGCGGCGGCCGCTGGGCCTGGGGCTTTGCCCCGCGCGCTCTGCCGCTGATAATACTGATGACAGCAAAGGCGCCGAGCCCGGTAAATAACAGGGTGTGAGCGACATCGCCATTGGCCAATAGATGCGCCGTTGCCCAAAACAGCACCGACCAGCTGGTGGGGAAGGCGGTTATAGCCTTGGCCGATGATGGCAGTGGCGCGGCAGTGTTGGATAAAAATAAATAAACTGCCGGCAGCATTAGCAACATGGCCAGGTGGCGGCCCCAGCTCGGTGGGTCGTACAGGGCCTGAAATGGCGCGATCATTAAACCTTTGATCATTAACACCAGCCCCGCCAGGGTGATAATAGTGTACAAGCCTTTATAGGGCAGCGGGCCAAGTTTATTAAAAATGGCATTGCGCAGACTGGGAACCGACGGTAATAAATGGGTGGCTAGGAACAGTGCCAAGCCCAGGATTAACATATCCATGTTGTGTCCTTTTTATATTTTTAATTGCTTGCCAACCATAACATAAGCCCTGTCGCATGGGGAAAATTATAGCGCGGCCTATGGGGATAAAACCCAGCTTGAGGGGTAGGGGGCACTTTCTCCGTTCCAAAACGCTGCATCCATGCAGCTGCGCCCGTTCATCCGGAGCCTAGTCACTGCGAAAGCACGCCCTACCCCTCAAGCTTACATCTCGCAGAACCTCTAG
>JAOXRV010000105.1 GCA_025800435.1 Cellvibrionaceae bacterium
GGCAACTGCAAAGCACCACCAAGTCCCGCCAACGCACAACCCAACATAAACACCCCAGTAAACAGCAAGTCCTGACGGATACCCAAAGCTGCTGCCATTTCCCGGTCTTCGGTAGCCGCACGGATAATCCGCCCAGCACGGGTCTTATTGAGCAACAGCCACAGCCCCGCCATAACCACCGGACCGACAAAAATCAAAAACAGGTCGTACTGAGGCAATTGGCTACCGAAAACGGAAACAGAGCCTTCAAGGCCCGGCGCACGCGGGCCAATAATATCCTGCGCACCCCAAATCAGTGGCACCACATCATGGGCAACCAAGACCAAACCGAATGTAGCCAGCAAAGGCAATAACTCATGCCGATCATACAAGCGACGCAGCACAACAAATTCAATAACCGCGCCCAAAACGGCTGTCGCCAGCGCAGCCAAAATCATCGCCAGCCAATAATTAACACCCAAGGCATCAATAAAAGTCCATGCCACATAAGCACCGATCATAAACA
>JAOXRV010000112.1 GCA_025800435.1 Cellvibrionaceae bacterium
CCAGCCACAGTCGATACAATCACCTAGCCCCTGGGCTTTATAATCAATCCGCGCCTTGCGCTTGCCGCGGCTTTCACCGCGGGCTTCATCGTAAGTGACCAGCATGGTATCGCGGTCATACATTACCGACTGGAAGCGCGCATAGGGGCACATGTATTTACAAACCTGCTCACGCATAAAGCCGGCATTGCCGTAGGTGGCTGCGGTAAAGAAGAATACCCAAAAAGCGCCCGCCGGGTGGGCATTAAAGGTAACCAAATCGGTCACCAGGTCCCTAATGCCGTAGAAATACCCCACAAAGGTCAGCCCGGTAACAAAGGCAATTAGCAACCACAAGCCATGCTTGGCCGCCTTTTTACGAAATTTGGTAAAACTCATGGGGGCGTTATCGAGCTTGATACGGGCGTTGCGGTCGCCTTCGCACTTATCCTCGGCCCAGATAAACATCAAGGTCCAGACCGTTTGCGGGCAGGTAAAGCCACACCAGACCCTACCCACCAATACGGTCACCGTAAACAGGGCAAACGCGGCAATAATCAGCAGCCACGCCAGTAGCATAAAATCTTGGGGCCAGAAGGTAGTCCAGAGGATGTGAAATTTACGCTCGGGCAGGTGGAACCAAACCGCCTGGCGATCGGCAATGGTCAACCAGGGCAACAGCACAAAGCCGAGCAGCAGCGGTATGCCGGTATAGCGGCGCAGGCGCTGATAAAAACCCTTGATCTTGCGGGTATAAATCTTGTTGCTACCGGCAGCGTAAAGGTCAATATATTTGGTTTTTTCGTTGGCGTCGTCTACCACTTCGGTGGTTGGTATCTTATCAGTCACGTTGAGACCTCTCGGGTTTGCCCGCTTAAAGCTTAAGGGGCGTCACGGCTAATTTGCCCGGCTTGGGGCTGGGCTTACATCACGCGCATGGCCGCTGTGCGGCTCTATACCCTCACAATGTGAGTGGCTTATGATTCCAGCTTCAGCTGCTAAAGCAGCTTGCCGGAGAATGGTGCCTGGCTTGAAAAGCGAATAAACTTATAGCTTTTTAGTATAAGCATATAGCATTTTCTTCCATGGCGCGCATCTTAATCCTTTTTAGAACAGATCTCTAGGGCGGATAGGCCGGTTTGCTTGCACTGGATCAACTACTGTTTAATTAGAAAAGTTAGCGGCAAATTTGCCAACTTTTAAAGCGGCAAAAGCCCAAAAACAAAAAGGCCACCAGAGCTTGCGCTGTGGTGGCCTTTGCGATCAGCTGCGTTGCGCTTGGTTTTACTCCTGAGACAGGCCGTAAACGTAAGCGGTCAGCATGCGAATCTTATCTTCGCGCAGCTTGTCTACCTGAGCGGGCATCACATTGGCGCGACCGTTGCGAATCGCGTGGCGAATCGCTTCGCGGCTGTCGTTGTAGAGCCAGACATCGTCGGTCAGGTTGGGCGCACCGAGGACATGCATACCTTTACCGTCAGCACCATGGCAGGCGGCGCACACGGTAGCGAAGTGGGTGGCACCCGCTTCAGCTTTAGCTGCATCGTGCTCTAGGCCCGACAACTTGCGCACATACTCGGCGGTGTTAATCACACCGTCTTCGCCCAGCACTTCACCCCAAGGCGGCATATTACCCATACGACCGTTGCTGATCGAGACGGCGATTTGCTCAGGAGCGCCGCCGTACAACCAGTCTTTGTCAGTCAGGTTGGGGAAGCCTTCCGCACCGCCACCGTCAGCACCGTGACATACGGAACAGTTGTTGGCGAACAGGCGAGTACCGATCTTCATGGCCTTGGGATCAGCAGCGATTTCTTCGATGCTCATCTCTTTGTACTGACCAAAGGTCTCGGCGTACTTGGCGTTAGCCACTTCCATCTCGCCTTCCCACTGACCGATAGAGGTCCAGTTTAAGAAGCCTTTAAAGTTACCCAAGGACGGGTACAGGGCAAAGTAGAACACGCCAAACACCAGGGTGATGACGAACATCTGGAACCACCACTTAGGCAGCGGGTTATCGTACTCTTCAATACCGTCATAGACATGACCGGTCGTTTGATCCTCAGTATCTTCTTCATTGACTGCAATTTTCTTGTTTGCAAACAGCAGCCAAGTGATCAATACCAAGTTGGTTACGGTGAGAATGATTACCCACCAACTCCAAAATGTAGTTAACATAATTTAATACCTTTATTCACCGTCACGCGAGCGGGCGTCATCGACAGAGGAGTTCATATGCTTTTCCTCGTCGGCAAAGGGCAAGTTAGCCGCTTCGTCAAAACCTTTTTTGCGCTTGCTGCTCCACAACCAAATCCAGGTTGCGATAAAAGCAAACATCAAAAATGCGGTTGATATGCCTCGCCAATCGTTAATGTCCATAACGCTTCACCCAATGATTAACGCTTCTGTTTCAACAAAACACCCAGGTTCTGCAAATAGGCAATCAGAGCTTCAATCTCCGTCTTACCTTTAACTGCAGCCTCAGCACCGGCTATATCTTCGTCGGTGTAAGGCACACCCAGAGTTTGCAACGCTGCCATCTTCTTGCCGGTAACCGTGTGGTCAACGACATTGTCAAACAACCAGGGGAAAGCTGGCATATTGGACTCAGGTACGACGTTGCGTGGGTTGTACATATGCGCGCGGTGCCACTCATCGGAGTAACGGCCGCCTACACGGGCCAGATCAGGACCGGTACGCTTAGAGCCCCACAGGAAGGGGTAGTCGTATACGGATTCACCGGCAACAGAGTAGTGACCATAGCGCTCGGTTTCAGAGCGGAATGGGCGAACCATCTGCGAGTGACATACGTTACAACCTTCGCGGATATAAATATCGCGCCCCTCCAGCTGCATGGCGGTGTAAGGCTTAAGGCCTTCGATGGGCTCGGTGGTGGCCTTGTTGAAGAATTGTGGAACAATTTCAACCAGGGCACCAAAGCTGATGGCAACAACCATCAGGATCATCATCAGGCCGATGTTCTTTTCTACTTTTTCGTGAGCATTCACGGTTATCTCTCCTCTACCTTAGGCTGACTGTGGCTGCGCAGAAGCGTTAGCGTCTTTTTCAGCGGCGAAGGTGCGGTAAGTGTTAAAGGCCATAAACAGCATGCCGCTGAAGAAGATAAAGCCGCCCAGAACACGCACATAGTGGCCGGGGTAGCTGGCTTCTACAGATGAAACAAAGCTGTAGGTCAGGGTGCCGTCGGCGTTAAACGCGCGCCACATCAGACCTTGCAAGATGCCGTTTACCCACATGGAGGCGATGTACAGTACCGTACCGATGGTGGCCATCCAGAAGTGCAGGTTAACCAGTTTCACACTCCACATTTCCTTGCGGCCCAAGAGAGCTGGGATCAAGTGGTAGAGAGCACCGATGGATACCATGGCAACCCAACCGAGAGCGCCCGAGTGTACGTGGCCAACAGTCCAGTCAGTGTAGTGAGACAGGGCGTTTACAGTCTTGATAGACATCATTGGGCCTTCGAAGGTGGACATACCGTAGAAGGACAGAGATACCACCAAGAAACGCAGGGTTGGGTCGGTGCGCAGCTTATGCCAAGCGCCGGACAGAGTCATAATACCGTTGATCATACCACCCCAGGAAGGCGCCAACAGGATCAGCGACATCACCATACCTAAGCCCTGAGTCCAGTCTGGCAGAGCGGTGTAGTGCAGGTGGTGAGGACCGGCCCAGATGTAGATGGATACCAACGCCCAGAAGTGGATGATGGACAAGCGGTAAGAGAAGACGGGGCGCTCAGCTTGCTTGGGCACGAAGTAGTACATAATACCCAGGAAGCCCGCAGTCAGGAAGAAACCTACCGCGTTGTGACCGTACCACCACTGAATCATGGCATCCATCGCACCGGCGTAGGCCGAGTAGGATTTAGTCATGGTAACTGGGATGGCGGCAGAGTTGACGACGTGCAACACCGCAATGGTCAGAATAAATGAGCCGAAGAACCAGTTGGCAACGTAGATGTGCGAAGTCTTACGTTTAACAATGGTGCCGAAGAACACAATACCGTAGGCCACCCACACCAGGGTAATCAGAATATCGATGGGCCATTCCAGCTCGGCATACTCTTTAGAAGAGGTCATACCCAGTGGTAAGGTAATGGCGGCACACAAAATTACCAACTGCCAACCCCAGAAGGTAAAGGGTACCAAAAAGCCGCCGAACAGAGGCGCCTGGCAGGTACGCTGAACCACATAGTATGAGGTAGCAAACAACGCACAACCACCGAATGCGAAAATTACCGCATTGGTGTGCAAGGGACGCAAGCGCCCAAAGTGCGAGAAGGGTTGTAAAAGATCGTTCAGCGCAGGCCAAGCTAGCTGAGACGCGATCAGTACACCGACTGCCATGCCGACCACGCCCCAAACGACGGTCATTACAGCAAATTTGCGTACTATATCGTAGTTGTAAGCTGGCTGTTCACCAGCATTTGCCAAGTTACTACTCATAGCGACTTTCCTAATTGATTTCAAATATTGAGGAATGTTTCTCTATCAAACAACGCCCTAGGCCCTGAACAAGGCCCCCCATCCTTCGGTTCACCTTACGGCTACCCCGCAGAATCGGGCCAGACTGTCACTGGATACTTCTATTTTTACCCCAATGCACCGCAAATTATCCACGATGTCAGGTTTCTATCACTTGATTATGATCAACAAAGGCCTGGAAGCAAGCAACCCAACCAAAATAGGTAGCGCCTGTAAGCTCTTTCGGCCAGTGCCCATACTGCCACAGCAATATGGGCCAACCCCGCTTGTTTCGCGGGCTTTTACAGAATATTGCGGCCCTTATCGGCCGCAATACGCATTCTTAAGGCATTTAGGCGAATAAAGCCCTCGGCATCCTTCTGGTCATAGGCGCCTGCATCATCTTCGAAGGTGGCAATGGCCTCATCGAACAAGCTATCGGGGCTACGACGGCCCACCACGCTCACGCTGCCTTTATACAGCTTGACCCGCACCTCACCGTTGACGTGTTCTTGGGAGGCATCGATAGCCGCCTGCAGCATCTTGCGCTCGGGGCTCCACCAATAGCCGTTGTACACCAGTTTGGCGTAGCGTGGCATCAGCTCGTCTTTCAGGTGAGCCGCTTCGCGATCCAGGGTTAAAGACTCAATACCTCGGTGGGCCTTAAGCATAATAGTGCCCCCTGGGGTCTCGTAGCAGCCTCGGGACTTCATGCCCACATAGCGATTTTCAACGATATCCAGCCGCCCCACCCCATTGGCACCGCCAATCTTGTTGAGGGTTTCAAGCACCGTGGCCGGGCTCATGGCCTCGCCATTAATGGCAACGATATCGCCTTTTTGGTAGCTCAGCTCTAAATAGGTGGGCTGGTCCGGGGCCTCCTCGGGGGAGACGCTCCAGCGCCACATATCCGGGTCTTCGGCCTCCCACCAGGGGTCTTCCAGGTTGCCGCCCTCGTAGGAGATATGCAGCAGATTGGCATCCATAGAGTAGGGAGACTTTTTCTTGCTATTGGCGTAGTCCACCGGAATATCGTGCTCGGCGCAGTATTCCATCAGGGTCTCGCGGGAGGTCAGATCCCACTCGCGCCAGGGGGCAATGACTTGAATGCCGGGCTTAAGGGCGTAGGCGCCCAGCTCGAAACGCACCTGGTCGTTGCCCTTGCCGGTGGCACCGTGGGAGATGGCATCGGCGCCGGTCTCGTTGGCAATTTCAATCAGGCGTTTGGCGATCAGCGGGCGGGCAATGGAGGTGCCCAGCAGGTACTCGCCCTCGTAAATGGTATTGGCGCGGAACATGGGGAAGACGAAATCGCGGGCGAATTCCTCGCGCAGATCGTCGATATAAATCTCTTTAACACCCAGGGCCTCGGCCTTGGCGCGGGCGGGCTCTACCTCTTCACCCTGGCCAATATCGGCGGTGAAGGTCACCACCTCACAGTTATAGGTATCTTGTAACCAGCGTACGATTACCGAGGTATCCAGGCCGCCAGAGTAGGCCAATACAACTTTTTTTACTGAGGACATAATCTATGCGCTCTCCGCTATGGAAGGAATCTCTCGCCTGGGCTTGGCCCGCGACTTACTGGCAGCTGTTAACCGCTGCTTGCGCCCGCGCCACCGAGCCAACAACCTATGTGGCAGTTTTTTGGCGCGCGCATTATAGCGCGCAAAAGGGGGAAGTTACAGGAATATCAACGATTAACGTGCCGCAACATCGAGACTTTTGGGTGCGTCAGCCATTGGCTGAGAGTCCTTCTCACCCAGCATTGGGCCGCCCCTCTCCAAGCGCACCGTAACCCGCCGATTAGCGGCCCGGCCTTTGGCAGAGGTATTACTTTTAACTGGATAGCGCTCGCCGTGCCAACGCACCTGCAGCTTGCTCGAATCCAAGCCCGACTTAGTCAAATAATCGGCCACCTGCTGGGCCCGCTGTTGGGATAACACCAGGTTTTCGGCCATGGTGCCACGGCCATCGGTGTGGCCATCCACGTAATAACCAGTCACCTCCTGATCGGCCTTGGCATAAATCACAATTTGTTCAAGCTGGCTCTTTTGGCCCTCGCTTAAATCCGCCAGGGGGCCATTAAAATAGAGCGTGGTCTTCTCAACCTGATCGAAGTTAACCGGCAACAAACCGGCCACACAGCCCATATACTCCTGAAATACCGGCCGATAATTGTAAGAATCAAAACTCACCTGCAGCGATTGAGGCGCGCCATACCAGGGCTGACGAGTAATCACAATCTGCTGGCCCCGCTCCAGCTCGGCCATAATGCGCTCGGACAGCTTAGCCCCGAGGCTCAGCGGCCGTTTGCTCTCACTCACCGGTACAAAGCCCAGATCCTGCTGCGGCCCCTGGGGCCGCCACACCGGGGCAGTCACCTTGAGTGAGGCCTTACCCTTTTTAAAAAACACCTTGGGGGTATCCAAAAAGAACTGTTGGCGCTCACCGGCGCGGCGGTAAAACACCGCCTGCCCAATCGAGGGCAACATCTGACTCATGCGGCACTCAAAAATAGAACCCTCGCTGCGCCAGCTATCCCGGTCGAAATCAACATTCTGCCAATCCCCCACCTGACGCAAACCCGCCTGAGCAACAGGCACACCCAGCCCCAAGCACAATGCCAGTACCAACAAACCTCGCAGACCTTTAGCCACCACTATCTTTGGCACTACCACCTCCGCCCATCTAGTTAGCCACATTTGTACCCAGCCCCGCCACGGATCAATTTCATGCTGGCAGGATTAGTGATCGCCCGACTGTAGAGCTTGGTGCCGGGGATAGCTTTTGGGGGCTTGGGAGGCAGGACGCCGGACGAGAGCCCCAAGGACGGGTTTATGCGTCCCCCAAAAGCTATCCCCGGCACCAAGCTCGGCAGCGAAGCCCATATACAACGAAGCCCAAACAACAAGCCCCACAGCCCAAACCAAGCCCAAAAACAAAACTACTCAGGTAGTTATCGGCCCCCGCCCCGTGTGCTTTAACCCGGTTTTTGGTAGGATGCGCCAGCAACCGACCAAAGCCATATAGAAGCAGAATCAACCATGAGCCAAAGCCTGACCATTACCCGCCCCGATGACTGGCACCTTCACCTGCGCGACGGCGCCGCCCTCGCCCACACCGTGCCCGATACCGCTCGCTATATGGGCCGCTCTATCATCATGCCCAACCTAGTACCGCCGGTAATGGACGCTGCACAAGCCATTGCTTACAAAGACCGCATCCTGGCCCAGCGCCCAGCTGGCAGCCATTTTGAACCGCTCATGGTGCTCTACCTGACCGACAACACCAGCCCCGAGCAAATCGCCGAGGCCAAAGCCGCCGGCGTAGTGGCCTGCAAGCTCTACCCGGCGGGCGCCACCACCAACTCCGATTCCGGCGTAACCGATATCAACAAGGTCTACCCCGCCCTGGAGGCCATGCAGGCCCATGAAATGCGCTTTTTGCTGCACGGCGAAGTGACCGACAGCAGCATCGACATCTTCGACCGCGAGCAGCGCTTTATCGACAGCACCCTGGTGCAGCTGAACAAGGACTTCCCCGCCTTAAAAATGGTGCTGGAACATATCACCACCACCGAGGCCGCCGAGTTTGTGGCCGCCGCCGGCCCCAATATGGCCGCTACCATTACCGCCCACCACCTGCTGTACAACCGCAACCATATGCTCGCTGGCGGCATTCGTCCCCACTACTACTGCCTGCCAATACTCAAGCGCTCCACCCACCAACAGGCGCTGATCAAAGCCGCCATTAGCGGCAGCCCCAAATTTTTCCTGGGTACCGACTCGGCCCCCCATGCCCAGCACGCCAAAGAAACCGCCTGCGGCTGCGCCGGCGCCTATACCGCCTATGCAGCACTGGAGCTATACGCCGAAGTGTTTGAAGAAGCCGACGCGCTGGATAAACTGGAAGCCTTTGCCAGCCACTACGGCCCGGATTTTTACGGCCTGGCGCGCAACAGCGACAGCGTGACCCTAGTGAAAGAAGACTGGCAGGTACCGGCCCAATTGGACTTTGGGGACACCCAACTAGTACCATTGCGAGCTGGGGAGACCCTGCGCTGGAAAGTACAGCAACCCTAATTCATCAGTTTAAGGATACACCGTGGCGGTAATGAGCCCAGCCGAACAAACCCCAGAAATCAAAAGCCTCATGGCCCAGCGCTTTCGCGGTTTTTTGCCGGTGATTGTGGATGTGGAAACCGGCGGCTTTAACGCCAAGACCGACGCCCTGCTCGAAGTGGCGGCGGTCACCCTGCAGATGGATGAAAACGGCCTACTGCAGCGCCACCAAACCTTCGACTGCCACCTAGACCCCTTCGAGGGGGCCAATATCGAGCAGTCGGCGCTGGATTTCACCGGCATCGACCCGGAAAGCCCCGAGCGCGACGCCCAGCCAGAAATGCTGGCGCTGCCGGAAATTTTTGGCGAGGTGCGCAAGGCGGTAAAAGCCAACGGCTGCACCCGCGCAGTAATGGTGGCCCACAATGCTCACTTTGACCTGGGCTTTATCAACGCCGCCGCCGAGCGCTGCAATATTAAACGCAACCCCTTTCACCCCTTCTCCTGCTTTGATACCGCCACCCTGTCGGGGCTTGCCTTTGGCCAGACCGTACTGGCCAAAGCCTGCCAAATAGCCGGCCTGGAATTTAGCAACAGCCAAGCCCACAGCGCCGCTTACGATGCCGAAAAGACCGCGGATTTATTTTGCTTGATTGTCAATCGCTGGCAGCAATTAGGTGGTTGGCCGCTGGCTGGCCCCGAATAGCCGCCCACCACCACAACCATCTACAACAGCCACCCCAAAATGTTACATCCCTAAATAAAAAACCCCACTAACGTTGCCGTTAGCGGGGTATCGTGGCTTGCGTCAAAGTGTTTAGAACTTGTAACGCGCCTGCAGACTAAAGGTACGGCCATATAGCGGATAACCGGCGCCAGGCAACGTGTTGAGGAAACGGTTCGCGGTCACTGTACCAGTACCATCGGCCACCAGCGGCGGATCACGGTCGAAGATATTGCGGATAGTAAATACCGCCTCCCAATGCTCATCGTCTTCCCAGCTCACCGCCAAGGTGTGGTACATCTGGTATTTGGTGCTGCTAACCCGATCGACATTGGTAGTGCCTGGGTCATACACAGGACCTTCGTCAGTGGTACCGAAGTAGTCAATACGCCAGTTTACCAGCCACTCTTTATAATTCGCCTGGATATCCATATCACCACGCCAGTGGGGGAAGGCAAAATGATCTTCATAGTTAGACACACTGCCGAGGATCTCGGTGTTGTACTCATCGATATACGTAATGGTGCCATCGATCAGCAAGTCCCAGGAGTTAAAGGCTTTCTCAAACGCAAAATCAACATCATAACCAGAAGACTCGGCAACACCCACGTTGATAAACGAAGAATCAATCTCACTGATAAAGCCATCTTGATCGCGGGCACCGATACGCGAACAGAAGGGACTGGAGAAGTTAACCGAGCTGTAACAGGCACCCAATAAACCGGTTGCAGACAGGCTGCTTACGGTATTTTCGATACGAATATCAAACCAGTTAACCGCCACTGACAAGCCCAACTCAGCTGGCTGAATAATAAAGCCATAGGTATAAGACTCGGAGGTTTCGGCCTTCAAGGTGTCGGAACCGCCGGTGCGGGTTAAAATACCCTTGCTGCCATTTTCACCAAAATTCGCCGGCACCACCGCAGCACAGTTGTCATAAACAGTATCGCCAGGCTCATACACACTGGTGTAGTTTAAACAGGGGTCAACCTGCCCATTGGCAAAACCGGTTTCGTCACCCAGGAACTGCTCGTACAAAGTGGGCGCACGGAAGGAAGTACCCTGGGTACCGCGCAACCGCAACCAATCGTTAACCTGCCAGTTAATGGCGGCACGGTAAGTGGTATCATCGCCATAGGAGTCGTAGTCTGTCCAACGGCCTGACAGCTCAAGATTCAACTCATCAGCGTAGGGCGAGTCCTCCAACACCGGCACAAACAATTCACCAAAGATTTCCTTGACCGTATCGGTGCCCTCGGTGCGACCAGCTGCGGTCGCATTAAAGATATTACCGGCGCGATCCTGCTCATCGGGCAGGTCATCGATCGACTCGCGACGGGTTTCAGCACCGATCACCGCCTCGACTGCACCGGCGGGCAAGTCAAATAACTCGCCAGTGGCAAAACCGGAGAACTGAACACTGTCATAGGTGGTTTCACCTTCGGTGTAGGCCGTCACATAATTAATGTAATCAGCCGGCAAGATACCGTTGAGCATAGCATCTTCGGTAAACAGGTTGGCGGCCACACAGCCTGGGTTATTGGCCAGGTCGCGACACACCAGCTGACCCTGGTCGTTGTAGACCGCATCCAAAGAGGCGGCCACTTCTTTACTCAAGAAGGCCTGGCGACGATAGCTGCCTTCAGAGTAGCCATAACCCACATAAGCTTCGTAGGTCCAAGTCTCTGAAATATCCCCTTTAAGACCGGCAAATACATTAAAGCGATCAATTTCAACTTTGGTCACCGGGTCGATAATGCCGTAATTTGGCAATACCGGAGTAGCGTTAAAACCGCGCCCCGCAGCAGCCATAATCGCCGCGTTGCTGGTACCGAAGGGGTTGGTTGGGTTAGTCGAGGGTACCGTTGGGAAGAACTGCGCATAACCGCGGTTAGAAGCCGTTTCTCGGCGGTTAAAATAAGCCTCGTAATAGGCTGTAGCACCACGCTCGCCAATATTAAAATCGTAGCTGCCCAGCGAACTCAAGTTAAAGATATCCTCTTCGGTGCGCACATGGGCGATACCCGGTGCCCGCACATCACGGTAGAACGCACCGGAGTTATCCAGGCCATTTTCAGGCACCGAGGTATAGTAGGGCACACCAAAAACACCGTTAACCCGGGG
>JAOXRV010000125.1 GCA_025800435.1 Cellvibrionaceae bacterium
GGGGCCTCGGATTTGTTTTTCAGTACCGGCGCACCGGTACTGATAAAAATAGAGGGCCGCTGCCAAGCGATCAGCGGCAGCCCAATATTTAAGCCCGGCGCGGTTAAAACCCTGGCCTACGACATGATGCAGGACCACCAACGGCGTCAGTTCGAAAGCGAGTGGGAGCTTAACTTTGCGGTGTCGATAACCAAGCTGGGCCGCTTTCGGGTCAACTTACTGCGCCAGCGCGGTGATGTGGCGATGGTTATCCGCCACATTAAAACCAGCATCCCCAGTCTGGAGCAGCTGAACCTGCCCAGTTCGCTGCAACAACTGGTCATGCACAAACGCGGCCTGGTACTGGTGGCCGGCGCCACCGGCTCGGGCAAATCCAGCACCTTGGCGGCGATGATCGACTACCGCAATCGCCACCACCACGGCCATATCCTAACCATTGAAGACCCGATTGAGTACCTGCACAAATATCACGGTTCTATCGTTAACCAACGCGAAGTCGGAACCGATACCAAAAGCTACGCCAGCGCTCTTAAAAATGCCGTACGCGAAGCCCCAGACGTAGTTTTAATTGGCGAGATTCGTGACAGCGAAACCATGCACAGCGCCATCACCTTCTCAGAGACCGGCCACCTCTGCCTCGGCACCATCCACGCCAGCAATGCGATAGAAACCCTGGACCGGGTGATGAACTTCTTTCCCGACAAACAGCACCGCCAGCTGCGCACCGATCTAGCCCGAAACCTGCGCGCCATCATCTGCCAGCGCTTGCTGATTGGCACCAATCAAAAACGCTGGCCAGCGCTGGAAATGCTGCCCGCTTCGCCCTATATCTGCGAGCTGATTCAAAGCGATAAGATTGAGGATATCGCCGAGGCGATGGAGCGCAGTATGGATATTGGCGCCACCAGTTTCGACGAGGATATCTACCGGCTCTATCAGCAGGGTAAGGTCAGTGCCGAGGAGGCTCTCAACCACGCTGATTCACGGCATAATTTACAGGTGCGGATGCGCTTGTCTACCGACGGCTCGGGTGCAAGTAAGAACCCTGCGTTTAAGCATCTGGATTATGAACATTGAACCCACTATATAAGGCTAACGGTAAGGCTAAAGCAAAGGCTCAAGCGCGGCCAACATCTGCTCGGCGCCATTAAAGGCCCCTTCAACCCGGCCGCCGCAAATCCAATCGCCGGTGGCAGCCAACTGCATATCGGCATCGACCAGGGGCGGCTGTGGGTTGCGGCACTGGTTATTGGCGTAGCGCCACAGGTGCAACATTTGACAATCGGCGGGGTCGAGCGGATGGCCCAGCAACTCGCTGCCGCAGTCACGTAGCTGTTGCAATACCTGCTCGCGCTCGGTGTCTAAATTTGCCTCTGCGTACTCAGCCGAAGAGTGTAAAACCAGACTAAAACCGCCCTGTCGCCCTGGCTTGTGGCTATTAACAGCCAACCAAGCCAGGGCTGAATTGCGGATATGGGCGGCCTCGAAATCCAGTGCCAATGGCTGCTCGAACCCCAGCATCAAGGCATAACAACCAGCCATGGGGGTCTGTTCAAGGGCCGAGTGGTGTTTAAACTGCCGCGGCAGCAGCGCCCTGGCCTGGGGTGCTGGGGCGGTGCAAACTACCCAGTCATAATCGCGGTAATGCCGTCCCTCGGCGTCGAGCAACTGCCATTTACCATTGTGCCGCAGCTCGGTAATTTGAACCTGGCGCCGAATATCCAAGCCCTCTGCTACGGTTTTGGCCAAGCCATTCATTGCCCCCCGAGCCACATAACGCGGCTCGCCCTCGGCCCAGTCACGGCGCTCAATAATTTTCCGACCATCAAAT
>JAOXRV010000132.1 GCA_025800435.1 Cellvibrionaceae bacterium
AGCCGATCAGGCTCGCGGCAGCCGTAGGGCCGCGCTGGCCAAAGCTTCAATGGCCGCCCAATCCTGGGTGGCCAGCAGTTGTTTATCCACCATCCACGAGCCGCCTACACAGGCCACGTTATCCAGGGCTAAATAATCGCCTAGATTGTTAGGGCCAATTCCGCCGGTGGGACAAAAGCGCAGGCCAGGCAAAGGCCCGGCGATGGCTTTGAGTAGGGCCACACCGCCAATCGCCTCGGCCGGAAACAGCTTAAGCAAGGTAAAACCTCGGCCGGCCAGGGCCATAGCTTCACTGACGGTCGCCACCCCGGGCAGGTAGGGTAAATCCAACTCCAGCGCCAGGTCCACCAACGCTGTGGTACTGCCGGGGCTTACCATAAACTCGGCGCCAGCATCTTTGGCCGCCAGCAAATGTTCGGGCCGCACAATACTACCGGCCCCCACTACCAATTCGGGCAGCGCCGCCTTTATGGCAGCAATGGCCTGCAGACCGTGTTCACCGCGCAGGGTTACTTCGACTACCTTCATGCCGGCGGCTTGCAGTGAGCGGGCCAGGGGCACAGCCTGGGCCAGCTGCTCAATAACCAACACCGGTACAACGCCCGCCTCAGCCAGTAGGTATTCCAACTTCTTCACTGTCTATATCCTCGTCGTTTTAAGCATTTTACCCACTGCGAGCAAAAAATGGGGTTTTTTCTAAACAACAAAGCTGTTACACCAGTATTGTACCAATCAAGCCACAACTAGCTTAGGGCACCATCTAAGCCGAGGCTGTGAACATTTGCACCCTGGCACCAACTTACTGGACGCGCGCGACGCCTCTAAATTATTTATCACGGCGACCCCAATCCAATTTTCACCGCAGCCTGTAAAATTTTTCAGAAGCTGAGGCACCTCCGAACAATTCAAGACCAATCACGAAGAAGTTACGACTAGAGGTTTACGCCTTACTCAAGAGGGTTCAAACAAAGAAATCGACCAAGTCATTGCCAACTCGCTATAGAGTATTTGTGATAAAAAAGACTTAAACCAATAAAGTTCAAAAATTTTTAAAATATATTTTGTCACTTCTAGGTGATCAATAAAATAATTTTTATTCTTAAAAAACTGACGCCATCAATTTTCACTGTCGCCAAACCCAGCTAAAAACACCCAGAAAAAGCAAAATTAAGAAAAAAATACGAGACCAAAATTAATCGGGTTAAGCTCGCGTTTATTCTAAAAAGTATACTGTGTGCTGGCCTAAAAGATGATCAAAACCCATGAGGAATACCATGAAAAATACTTTTATTGCATTGACCACCGCCGCCCTGATGACCGCTTTTGCCAGCACCTGGGCTGAATCACAAGAAAGCACTGCTACTGCTGCCGTTGAGCCAACCGAAAGTGCTACTGCCGAATCGGCTGTAGAGACCGAAGCGGTTGCCGAGCAGGCCAAGGCCATTGAAGAGTGTATCAAAGCTGCCGCTGGCGAAGGTGAAGCCACCGAAGACATGGCTAAAGCCTGTGTCGAGCAGGTAGAAGGCCAAGCCGCTGAGCAGCAAGAAGAAGCCAAGGCCGAATAACAAGGCCCGATAACAATAAGCTTCGACCCGCCGCCTCCTCGGCGGGTCTTTTTCTTCCCCTCTGTATCCAGCCCCACTACCGACACAAATTATTACTCGATCAACAGTACACTAGGGTACCTCTGAATAACTCGGCGATGCTAAGGCCGTTTATAAGGGGCCTTCGATAAAACGCTGCAACACATTGTGGGTTATTTTTTCGGTAAACGGCTCGCGCAGGCGCAGACCGTTAATCCACTCGCAGCTGCCGGCATTAAAGACGGTGCCGCCGCCCCGGCTAAATACCGCCATTTGGCCGGCGCCATACTGAATCTTCTCGCGTACCTCGGGGCTGTCTTCACCACAAAGGGCCTCGGCTTTAAAGGCCAGGTCACCGTCGGCGGCGTATAGCACCGCCCCTTTATTGCCGTGGTCTTCCTCCTCCAGGCCTGAAGCGTTTAAGGCTAAAATCTCCAGGGTTTCGGGGGCGCCATCGCTAAAGGTCGGGTAAGGCAAACCATTTTTAAACGTAAAGTCGACGCCATCTACCTCATAACCAAACACCTTGGCCTCGCTGCCAAAGGTATCACCGAAGTACAAATCCGTGTCTTTAAATACCCAGTGTTTGTTGCGGTAGACAATATAGCCGCCGCTGTTGCGCGGGTTCCAGCCGCCAAAGCCGCTGTAAACACAATGAAAGCCATTGAGGCCAAAGGTACTGGCACCTGGGCGGTCCACCAGGGGACTCTCCCAAGCGGTGGCAGTGCGGTGTTGCTGATCAGTGCCCACCAGCGGGTCTTGCTGTTCGGCAAAATATTTGTAACAGGTTTGGCTTTGTCCATCTTCGGATAGCCGCACCTGCCAGATAAAGTTGGCGCCAAAGCGCGCCACATTGCCACCACCGTCGACATAATTATCAATGGCGTCGCGCATCTCGGCGGTCCAGTATTCGTCATGACCCACCACCACCACACAGGCGTAGTGTTTAAGTATCTCAGGATTAAAGTGCAAGTCCTCCTGGCAAGCATAGTCGAGTGCATAGCCATTTTGCTCAGCCCAGCGAGCAAAGTGGCGATCAAAGCTGGCCCAACCCGAAGCGCTGTAGTATTTACCATAACCGTGTAGATAGGCCCACTCAACTGGCGGATAACGGGGAATAGCGCCCATCTCTGGCGGCAGTTCAATCGGCACACGCGGTGCGCCGATCGGCAGCCATACCTGCCCCTTGGCCCAGGGCCGCTGGGTACTGAGTATCGGTGACATCACATTGTCGTCTTCACCCTGGCAGTTGCCCTCATAGTGGTTGCTACCACCCCAGTTGTTATAGGCCTGCCAAGTGGTGGTGGCGAGTACAAATAAAATTTTATTGCGCGGTCTGTGGGCCGAATTTTTTAACACAAACAGGTGCTGGTGCTCGCGCTCAACGCCACTCTCGTCGGTAATCGTACACAACACAATATAGACACCGCTGGTGGCGTCTTTGGGGCTTTGCCAACGGTGACTTACAGACCAGCCACAACCGTTTACCGAGGCATCTTTGGGGGTTGGCTGATACTCGCCGACCAGGCCCTCGGCCCGATAAACAGGCTCTTCGCGGGCGCCGTCACGGTAAATCTCCATGCGGTATTGGGCAGCGCTGGTGCTGATATAAAAATCAATACTATCGCCGGCCGTATAACTGGTTTGGCCGGTATAGCACCAAATCTCCAATGCCTCGTGATCGGGAAATTCATACCAGTTTTGGTGCAGGGCGTGGAAGCGCTGACCCCGGGACTGATTGGCGCTGGTATAAGTTTTTGGCCGGGCGTCTTTAGGGTCTTTTAATACTAAGCTCATAACCTATCTCTCCGTTAAACCGTACTGACATTCAGCGGTGCCAGCTGGCCAAACAAATCGGGCCTGGCCAGTTCCAGCTCAGCCGCCAGCCGCAACAGCTCAAACTCGCTGTGCCAGGGGCCGTACAGCTGCGCTCCCATCGGGCAGCCATTGCTGTCGATACCCGCCGGCAGGGAAATCGCCGGCAACCCAGTTTCGTTAGCGGGCATGGCGTAGCGGGCGGCATCGACCAAGGTGTTGATCCACTCCTCAAACGGTAAGTCCGCATCACTGCGGTAGGGGCAGTCCAGCGGCGGGCACAACACCGAGCTCGTCGGGCACAGCAATAAATCGTAACCGGATTGCCAAAATTGTCCCCACTGGCGGGTTACTATCGGGTTGCAGGCCTGGGCTGCCAGGTACTCATGCAAGCTGATTTTTTTAGCAAATTCAATATGGTTTAAGGCCTGTATAGTGGTGTTATCCGGGCCCAGCTCTACACCAAATTCAGCGGCGGTAGCCACCATCCCCACGCCAATAGGGCCGACCCAGTTGCAGTTTAGATAACCTTGAAACAAGGTTTCAAAATCGCATATCTGGCGTTCTTGCACCGGCTCCACAATATGCCCTAAAGCACTCAGCTGTTGCGCCACTTGCTCCAGTGCCGTTAGTAGCTCCGGGTCCAGCGCGCCAGCGCGGCTCCAGTTGCCGCTGCTTAAACCGATACGCAGTGGGCGCCGTTGCGGGCCATCGGCGATCATCGCCGCCTCGCGCAGTGGCCGCAGATCCTCTGGGTAGGGCATAAAACCCGCGCCTATGGGGCGCTTGCTCAGGTGTTCATAGGCGATGGCCGAATCGCGCACCGTGCGGGTCACCACCCCCTCGGCGGCGCAGGCATAGGTGGACTCGTTGGCGCCGATTGGCAATGGCAGGCGGCCACGGGTGGTTTTTAAACCAACCAAGCCAGTCCAAGCGGCAGGAAAGCGGGTCGAACCACCGCCATCGGATGAGGTGGCAATGGGCGAGACGCCCGCCGCCACCAGCGCCGCAGCGCCGCCGGAGGAGCCGCCCGGGCTGTGGCCGAGGTTCCAGGGGTTTTTGCTATCGCCGAGGGCGCGGCTATTGGTAACCACGGTAATGCCGTCTTCGGGGCAAGTGCTGCGACCAATTAAATTAAAACCAGCGGCGCGGTAGTTTTCAGTTAAAGGGTCATCGGTCTCTGCGGTGTAATCCATCCAGCTATAGCCGCAGGCCTGTTGACGCCCGGCCATTCTTGAGCCCATATCCTTCATAAATAACGGCAGGCCGGCAAACTCGGTACCGCTAAAATCTGTGTCCGCATCGAGCGCATCGTCAAAGATCTCGACCACGGCGTTTATCTCAGGGTTAACCGCCAGAGCAGCTTCGCGGGTTTGGGCAGCCAGTTCCGCCGCACTAATTTCGCCATTATGCAGGGCCTCGGCAAGGGCCACGCCATCCATCTGTATATAGTCTTGCCAGGCTATCGTGCTCATGCTTGCTCCTAGATCGTTAAACACCCAAAACTGTAGGGGTAGTCATCCGCCAGTTGCTGAATTTCAATCACATTGCCAAAGGGGTCGCGGCCATAGGCCATCATATAGCCAGCGCCAGCGCTGGTCGGCGCACAGTGCCAGCGCACACCAGCCTCGGCCAGGGCCGCGTGGGCTTGCTCGATATCGTCGACATCAAAGGCAAAATGGGTAAAACCCAAGTCACACACTCGCGGTTCGGCCGGGCCTTCGCCACGGGGGTTTAGGTATTCAAAAATTTCTAAAAAGATATTGCCAGCACGCACCATCAGCACATTGCTGTGGGCGCCTTTTAAAGTGGTAATTTGTTCGGCCTCGGGGCTCGGTGGCAACTCGGCTTGATCCACACACTCTAGCCCTAAACCCTCACAGTAAAACTTTTTTGCCGCGACCAAATCCGGCACGCTGATGGCGATATGGTGCACGCCCCTAAACTTAAACATTGCTTGCTCCTATTCTCGCTAAAGACCCGGCCGCGCTAAAGACCTGGCGCCATGCCACCGGCCACCGGCAATGCCACGCCGTTGATATAACTGGCTTGGGGGCCCGCTAAGAAACACACCGCCTGAGCAATCTCGGCAGCGCTGGCCCAACGCTCCATCGGCACAATATCGCGCCCGGCCAGGCGCGCCTTGGCATCGGCCAGGCTCTCGCCCTCAAGGCGGCTGTGTTCCGTCTCAAGCTTGCCCATCTGTGTCCACACCATACCAGGGCATATTGCATTGATGCGCACCCCTTGGTGGCCAAACTCGGTGGCCAAGCTCTTAGTCAACCCAACCAAGGCAAACTTACTGGCGTTGTAGGCCGACATATTGGCCACTACCCCGAGCCCAGACATAGAGGCGTTGTTGATAATGCTGGCATTACCGCTTTTTAACAGCAGCGGCATGGCCGCCTGGCACAGATTAACCGCCCCCATCAGGTTTACCTGCAGGCTGATATTCCACTGGGCCTCGCTAATCTCCATAAATGGGCCAACACCGGCGGGACTGCCGGCATTATTAAAAACAATATCCAGGCCGCCGCAGTGCTGCTGTATTTGCTCAAGCGCTGCGTCTATCTCACAGCGCTTAGTCACATCCATGTGCAGGGCCAGGCTCGCGCCGATCTCCTCGCGGCGCTGGCTCAGGGCTTGGCGATCACGCGCCAAATCACTCAGTACCACCTCTGCACCGGCTTCGCGTAGGGCGGTGGCAGCGGCAAAGCCGATGCCATCGGCCTGGGCGGCGCCAGTAATTAACGCTACCTTGCCCTCTAAGCCACTAGCCATGATTGCTGACCTCTCGCACAATATCCCCCTGTAGTCGCTCTGGAATCACATCCCGGGAAAACACCTCATTAACGCTTTCATGCTGTTTAATCATCTCGGCCTGAGCACCGCTGACCAGCACCGTGCCAGGCCTTGGCAGGGCGTTAAAATTGGTGGCCATGGGCTCGATATAAGCGCCGGTATTAAGTAGCGCCACGGTATCGCCCGCGGCCAATTGCGGCGCTGCCACCTGGTGGAACAATAACTCGGCATTACAGGTTTGACCAACCATGTCCACGGTTTCGCTGGGCTCGGCGGCAGCGCGGTTGGCGTAAATATAATCGAAGGGCGCGCTAAAATTGAGCCCGCCAATGGCTAAAAACACCTCTGAGGTATCCAGTTCCACCCACTGGCGCGGGCGGTGCTGACTCTCGTGTTTGACATTGTGCACCCGGGTTAAGTGGACACCGGTATCGCCGTGTAAACCACGGCCGGGCTCCAACTCCAGGCAGATGCCCTGCCCGCTCATGCCAATTTCGGCCAGTGCGGTGCGGAGACTGGTGCAGATTTGCTCGGCAATTTGCTCCAGGCTCGGGGCCTCATACCCCTGCACCGCGACATCGGTATCGCGGTCGCTAAAACTGGCAAAACCGCCGCCGATATCAATGATTTGCGGACGCCAGCTAGGCAGCTTGGCGGCGATCTCGCCCATCAATAACACACAGTGGCGCACCCAGGCTTGCCATACTTCGGTTTTTTTACTGTGGCGGCCCATATGCACATGCACGCCAAGTAAATCGATATGGGGATTGCCGTCAATACTCGGCAACATCGCCATCAGCTCACTGGTGGGAATGCCGTATTTAATCATCTGGGTCATTTCGCGGATTTGCAGCTCTGGAACAAAATCCGAATGGGTTTCCAGCTCGGCCATAAAGGGTTTTAAGCGCAGTAAAATTCGTGCCGCTCGGCCCGCCAGTTTGGCCTGTTCAATACACAGCTGCAGCTCGCGGGGGCTGTCCAAAACAATTTGCGCACCCAGGTCGATGGCACGGCGAATAATGTTCGCATCTTTAATCGAGCCATTAACCGAGATATGCGCCGGCGTGACGCCGCCGCGCACCGCGCCCTCTAGCTCACCCGGGCCAAACACATCGCAACCGCAACTGAGCTGGCTCAGCAGTCGCCGCACCGCCACCAGCGGGCAAGCCTTGAAGGCGGGCATGATACGCACTTCGCCCTCGCCCCAGTGGGCGGCAAAGGCATGTTGATAGCGCTGTAAATTGTGGCGCAGATGTGACTCTGAAAGTACAAACAGCGGGGTACCAAAACGCTCGGCCAAATCCGCTGCGCGCAGCCCTTCAATATACAGATCGTCGCCCTTGAGGCTGAGGCTGTGATTAATCGTTTGCATACTTATTCCTCAATAAGGTCGAGCAGGGCGGCGGGTGCGCCGTGGAGCCAGCCACCGTCCACACAGATAGCTTGGCCGCTGATATAAGCGGCTTCGGGCGAGGCCAAAAAATGATACACACCGGCTAGGTCGGCCACCTCACCGATACGGCCGAGGGCGGTGGCACGCTGGCACAGCTTGGCCTCACCGCTGTCGCCGGGTTCCATCGGCGTGCGGGTAGTGCCGGGGCACACCGCATTAACGGTAATACCGCGCGGCCCCAGCTCAATCGCGGCTTGCTGACTGAGCTTAACCACCGCCGCTTTAGAAACCGCATAGGCGCTATAGGCGGGCACAGTCACAAACGCCGCCAAAGAAGCGGTGTTAATGATACGCCCGCCTTCGGCCATTAGCGGCGCGCCGTATCTTAGGCCCAGCAACACGCCTTCTACATTGACTCTCATCACTCGCTCAAATAGCGACAGCGACAATTGCGACAGCTCGGGCTCATCCACGGCGATACCGGCGTTATTGATTAAAATGTCGAGCTGGCCATAATCCTGTTTTATCTGGGCAAACAGCGCCGCCATGGTCTCTTCACAACTGACATCGGCGCTGCGAAAATCCGCGCCAGTGGCGGCCAGCGCCTCGCTGCCATTGAGATCGACCGCAATAATGCTGGCCCCGGCAGAGGCCAGACGCCTGGCCACCGCCAAACCGATACCACTGGCGGCGCCGGTAATTAGGGCTATTTTTTTGTGTACTGAAAACATCGCCTCTCTCCCTAACAGGCTACTAAGCCTGGGCAGCGACACTGAAGCGGCGCTGGTAAAAAATAACCGC
>JAOXRV010000491.1 GCA_025800435.1 Cellvibrionaceae bacterium
AGCGCTGGCTGATACGGCGGTTAATGATGTTCCCCGCGCCCCAACAAGCCGCGGCACTCAATGTTAGCGCAAGCCCTGTTACTGTCATGGCGGTAGCGCCACTTTGGGAAGCAAGCAAACCTAATCCGCAAGCGGCGATCAGCATTGATAGCAGGTGATGCGCACGCCATGCTTCGTTTAAAAATAGGCCAGCAAAGAGGATCGTAAAGAACATCTGAGCCTGCAGGACCAGTGAGGCAAGTCCTGCTGGCATACCGACGTACATTGCACTAAAAAGCAACGCGAATTGGCCAAAACTAATGGTCATCGCGTAGCTGATCAGCCAACGCAGCGGTAGCTTGGGGCGTTTTACGAAGAACACGGCGGGGAGTGCCACTAAGCTAAAGCGCAGTGCACCCAGCAATAGCGGCGGTAGCTGGTCTAAGCCCCAGCGAATAACAACAAAGTTAACGCCCCATGCAAGTACAACGAGGAGGGCGAGCCCCCAATCCTTTTGGCTCATGCCCACACTCCTCTGGTG
>JAOXRV010000151.1 GCA_025800435.1 Cellvibrionaceae bacterium
GGCCAGATAAAAAAACAGCCCCATTAGCGCCAGGCTCACGCACAGCAGCGGCCCCTCCCAAGCTCGAATTAGCGCGGTGGGGGGCTCTATAATTTGGCGGCTGTCAGCTGGCGTCTGTATGTACAAAGCGTTTCCAGGGGCACAGAAGGTTGCTTTGTTTGGACAGGGCAGTTCTTAAAGGTTCCCTAGATTCGCGGCGTTAACTCCGCATCCAACTCATTGCACAAACGACTAAAAGCCTGGTATTGGCTGAGAAAAATTTTGCCGCTCAATTTATCTAAAAAATCGGATTGCTTAAGCTGGTCCATTACCGGGCCTTTTACTTCCGACAGGTGAAAGCTCACGCCGGCATCGTGCAGCCGTTCATTGAGTGATTCCAGCCCTTCAAGGGCAGAATAATCGATGCTGTTGACAGCCGAGCACACCAGCACCACATGCTCAATGGTCGGGTTGGCCACCGCTTGGTTGTAGATACAGTCTTCCAGGTAACGGATGTTGGCAAAATACAGGCTTTCGTCCACCCGCGCGGCAAACAGCGGCTCGGAACAAATAACCGTATGGCGCAAACGGTTGCGAAAATGCTGGGTGCCCGGCACCAGGCCCACCTCGGCGATATGGGGGCGGGAGGTACTCCACAAATGCAGCGCCAGGGAAATAGCCACGCCGGTTAAGATTCCAGCCTCTACCCCTTTTACAAACACCAGCAGCATGGTGATGGCCATGGCGGCAAAGTCGATTTTGCTGTAGCGCCAAGTGTGGCGGATCGAATCCAGCTCTAGCAAGCTGCTGACGGCGACGATAATGGTGGCCGCCAGGGTGGCCTGGGGCAGGTAGTAAAATAGCGGGGTTAAAAACAGCGCGGTTAAGCCAATACCCACCGCGGTAAACACCCCGGCCATGGGCGATACTGCACCGGCATCATAATTGACCACCGAGCGGGCAAAGCCGCCGGTAACCGGGTAGCCGGTAGAAACCGAAGCGGCCACATTGGCGGCGCCCAGGCCCA
>JAOXRV010000158.1 GCA_025800435.1 Cellvibrionaceae bacterium
AGTGCCCTCGGGAAACACCAGCACGCTGATGCCGTTTTGCAAGCGTTCGATACCTTCTTGGCGTATCTTTTTAATGGCTGCGCGGGGGTTTCCGCGGTCGATGGGGATGGCAGCTAGGGCCTTTAAGCCCCAACCAAAAAACGGAATATTGAGCAGTTCTTGCTTGAGTACGGTGGCCACCGGGCTGAAGTGGGCTTGCAAAAACACTGT
Organism: Cellvibrionaceae bacterium; assembly: GCA_025800435.1. GTDB lineage: Bacteria > Pseudomonadota > Gammaproteobacteria > Pseudomonadales > Cellvibrionaceae > Pseudoteredinibacter. Next base: position 211 of record JAOXRV010000158.1, read on the forward strand.
CTCCCAGCTGCTTTGGTGGTTGGCCAAAATCACACAGGCTTGGTCCAGGGCCTGTGTATTGCCTTTAATTTCAAATTTAACACCGCAACACAGGCGCACCCAAAATACATTAAAGCGGTTCCATTGCAGCAGTATGGCCGCGCGCCTGGGGTAGGCCAGGGGCATAATTAGCAGCGCCAGGGCACCGAATACAATACCGCTGAGACTGTAGCCTGTATAAAATAAAAATGCGCGCATGGCGAGCATAGCTTGTCCTTTTCTAGCTGCGTTGACTCAGGTTGTTTTAACCCCGGTTGTTTTAACCAAAGTGGTCGGCGATATAATCCGCCGCCGCTGCCAGGTCGTCAAACACCAGTACCTTCTCTAGGCCCGCCTGGGATTCGCTCAGCAGTTGCGCCAGGGTTTGTTCGCCCCGGCCGCTGCGCACCAGAATCGGTTGGCAGCCTTTAGCCAGTGCGGCCTGTAAGTCGCTCAGGCTATCGCCGATAAATGGTGCGCCTTCAGCGCAGACGTCAAACTCAACCTCAATTGCATCGATCAAGCCGGTTTTGGGTTTGCGGCAGCTGCAGTCATCGTCTGGGCCGTGGGGGCAGTAAAAAATGGCGGCAATACTGCCGCCCCGGGTTTCGACCATATCGCTCAGCTTAAAGTGCATCGCTTCCAGGTCGTCCAGGTCGAATAATCCTCGCGCCAGGCCGGGCTGATTGGTGGCGACCACCAGGGTAAAGCCCAGACGGCTAAGCTTGACCATAGCCTCTAAGCTGCCATCGATGGGCAACCATTGCTCGGCCGACTTTATAGCGTCGCCCGAGTGATGGTTAATCACGCCGTCCCGACCGAGAATTACCAGTTTCATCAAAGCCCCTATTTGGCCGGCACCAGCAGCGAGATATCGGCTACCTGCAAGAACAATTGGCGCAGCTGATTGAGCAGTGCCAGGCGGTTATTGCGCAGGGCCTCATCCTCGGCCATTACCATCACATCTTCAAAAAAGTCGTCCACCTGAGGACGCAGATCGGCCAGGGCACTGAGCACCTCGGTGTATTTGGCTTCGGCAAATAGCGGCGCAACTGCATCGGCCTTGGCCGCGACCGCAGTGGCTAATTTTTGCTCCGGCACTTGTTGCAGCAGTTGCTCCTCAACTGCTTCACCGGGCGCGCTATCAAGCTTGGCCAAAATATTGGAAACTCGCTTATTGGCCGCCGCCAGGGCTGCGGCATCGTCGAGCTTACTAAACTCGTTAACTGCGTGCACGCGGCGGTTGATATCAAACGGCACAGTCAGGTGCTTGGCGCTAACCGCCATAAACACTTCGGGGGCAATGTGCTCTTCTTCGTACCAGGCGCGAAAGCGCTCGATCATATAATCAAAGGCGGTATCGACAGTGGCCGCGGGGTCTTTGATGCTGTCGCCGTGGTTATCGATAGCCAGTGTTAATAGGGCTTTTAGATCCAGCGCCAGTTCTTTTTCCACCAGCAGGCGCAGTACCGCGACGCTGGCCCGGCGCAGGCCAAAGGGGTCTTTAGAGCCGGTGGGCTTTTGGCCGATGCCAAAAATACCGCTTAAGGTGTCGAGCCTATCGGCCAGGGCAATCACGGTTCCGGTTTGGCTGGCGGGTAGCTTATCGCCGGCAAACTTGGGTAGGTATTGCTCCACTAGGGCCTGGGCCACTTCGGCTTCTTCACCGCCTTGCTGGGCGTAGTACATACCGGCTACGCCTTGCATCTTGTCGAACTCGCCAACCATATCGGTAACTAGGTCAGATTTACACAGCTCAGCGGCGCGTTGGCATTTGCCGCTGTCGGCGCCGGTCTGCTCGGCAATTTTCTGGGCTAGCTTGCTGATGCGCTCGGTCTTATCGAACAGAGAGCCGAGCTGGGCCTGGAACACAATGCCTTTAAGGCGCTGGCGAAAATCATCCAGGCTGGTCTTTTTATCGGTCTCGTAGAAAAATGCAGCATCGGCCAGGCGCGGGCGAATAACTTTTTCGTTGCCCTCGATCACCTGCTTGGGGTCTTTACTTTCGATATTGCTGACGGTGATAAAAAACGGCATCAGCTCGCCTTCGGCATTTTGTACCGGGAAGTATTTTTGGTGCTCCTTCATGGAATACACCAGCGCCTCGGAGGGCACCTGCAAAAAGCGCTGCTCAAACTTGCCGGTTAGGGCCACAGGCCATTCAACTAGGGCGGTGACCTCATCCAGCAGATCTTCGTCCAGCATTGCCTGGCCGCCCACATTGGCGGCTTCGGCCAAAACTTGCTCGCGAATAATGGCTTTGCGCTGTTCAAAATCGGCCATTACATAGGCGATTTTTTCCAGCTTCTCGGCGTATTCTTTGGGCTGGTCGATAATCAGGGTCTGGTCGTAGTGGAAGCGGTGGCCGCGGGTTTCGCGGTTGGCTTTAACGCCGTAGACTTCGGCATCGACCAGCTCATTGCCGAACAACATTAATAGCCACTGCACTGGGCGCACAAACTCGTCCCGGCGGGCGCCCCAGCGCATGCGCTTGGCAATGGGCAGGGCGGCCAGTGATTGCTGCACGATGGCTTCGAACTTTTCGATGCTCAGCTCGCCGCCGGCCTGTTTGCGGTAGACCAGCTTGTCCTGCTTGCCATCGTTTTCACTGGCCAGCTCGCCCAGCTCGGCGCCGTTCTTTTTGGCGAAGGCTTCGGCGGCCTTGGTCGGCTTGCCGTCGGCATCAAAGGCGATCTTGGCCGGTGGGCCCCATACGGTGACTTCTTTAACTGGGGTGCTTTCGTCCAGCTCGCTTACCATTAAAGCCAGGCGACGCGGGGCGGCGTAGGCTTTTACCTCGGTGAAATTTAGCTCTAAGGCTTGTAGGCCACTGACAATGCCGTCTTTAAAGGCGGCGGATAGGGTGGCTAGGGCGGTGGGTGGCAGTTCTTCGGTGCCCAGTTCAATTAAAAAATCGCGGCTCATTCGGCGTCCTCCTCCCGGGCTAAAAACTCATTGCGCAGTGATTCCTCAGCGAGGGGGAAGCCCAGCTCTTTACGGGCCTGGTAATAAGCTTCGCACACGGCTCGGGCCAGGGTGCGCACACGCAAAATATAGCGCTGGCGCTCGGTTACCGAAATGGCGTGACGGGCGTCGAGCAGGTTAAAGGTGTGAGAGGCCTTCATCACCATTTCATAGGCGGGCAGGGCCAGGCCAGCCTCGACCAAACGCGCCGATTCGCTCTCGTACTTATCAAAGCACTGGAATAAAAACTCAACATCGGCCTGCTCAAAGTTATAGTGGGACATCTCGACTTCGTTCTGGTGGAACACATCGCCATAGGTGACGGTGCCTTGGGGGCCCTCGGTCCAGACCAGGTCGTAGATGCTGTCGACGCCCTGCAGATACATGGCGATACGCTCCAGGCCATAGGTGATCTCACCCATAACCGGCATACACTCAAGCCCGCCGACTTGTTGGAAGTAGGTAAACTGAGTCACCTCCATACCGTTTAGCCACACTTCCCAGCCCAGGCCCCAGGCGCCCAGGGTGGGGGATTCCCAGTTATCTTCCACAAAGCGAATATCGTGTACTTGGGTGTCGATGCCCAGGGCATCGAGTGAGCCCAGGTACAGCTCTTGGAAATTGGCGGGGTTGGGCTTCATTACGACCTGGAACTGGTAGTAGTGCTGCAGGCGGTTGGGGTTTTCGCCGTAGCGGCCGTCGGTGGGGCGGCGGCAGGGTTGCACATAGGCGGCGTTCCAGTTCTCCGGGCCCACCGCGCGCAGGGTGGTGGCGGGGTGGAAGGTGCCGGCGCCCACTTCCATATCCAGGGGTTGCAGAACTACACAGCCCTGCTCGGCCCAATATTGTTGCAGGGCTAAAATTAGCCCCTGAAAAGTACTTGTATCAGCTTTGGGGTCGGACACCGCGAATACGCCTCCGGCAAACGTTCAAAAGGGCGAATTATATAGGCCGCGCTGCAATAACTCTATGGCGGGAGGTGGCCAGCCGGGACGTTCGCGGCAATTTCCGGTAAGCTTGCCAACAAGATTGTCGAATTAGCTGTGAAAATGACCGAATCCTCCCAAGCCCCTGTCAAAAAGGGCCTTATCAGTTACCTGATGAAGGCCATCTCTGCGTTGCCGCTGGGTGTCAGCCGAGCGCTCGGTCGGGGTCTCGGCAATCTACTTTGGTGGTTTAACAGTCGCGAGGCCAAAGTAACTCGGCGCAATTTAGAACTGTGCTTCCCAGATATGAGCCAAGGCGAGCGCCACAGCCTGGCCAAACAGAGCCTGTGCGAGACCATGATGATGTTAATGGAAACGCCAGCGGTGTGGATGCGCGATATGGCCTGGCTGCACAGTAAGATCCTAGAGGTTGAGGGCCTACCGCTGTTGCAAGATAGTTTGGCCGAGGGCAAGGGTCTGATTATTATCGCCCCTCACCTGGGCAACTGGGAGGTGGTGGGCTTGCACGCGGCCCAGTTCGGCAATATGACCAGCTTGTATGCACCGCCTAAAAATGCGGAAGTTGGCGCCATTATCCAAGCTTCTCGGCAAAAGTCCGGGGCCAGCTTGGTTCCAACCGATCGGCGCGGTGTCTTGTCCCTGCTAAAATCCCTAAAAGCCGGTGGAATTTCAGGAATCTTGCCAGATCAGGTGCCCATTGATGGCGCCGGTGAGCTGGTGGAGTTTTATCAGCGCCCGGCCATGACCATGGGCTTGCTGTGTAATCTTCTGCAAAAAACCGGCTGCAGAGCGGTGTTGAGTTACGCCGCGCGAGTACCGGGCGGCTTTCGGCTGGTGTATAAAGCGCCCCATCCCGATATTTTTAGCGACGATATGCAACAGTCCATGTTGGGCTTGAACCGCACCGTGGAAATGGCCATTGCCGATATCCCCAGCCAATACCAGTGGGAATACAAGCGCTATAAACGTTCTTTGCCCAATCGCCAGGGGCCCTATAAAAATCTGAAGTAAAACTAAAACCGTAAGTAAATTAATGCCTTAGCAAAAGTTTGCAGATGCGGCCTCGCCAATCATCTAAACTTTGCTGATAGTACTAAGGAAAGCAGGGTTGACGATGATTACTTATGTTAAAGAATTTGTGCGACTGGAGTCGGCCAGTGGCATCCTCTTAATAATAGCCGCCATATTGGCCATGCTGGCTGAGAACACCGCTCTCAATATTTATTACGATGCCCTGCTCGACACCAAGGTGGTGGTGCAGGTGGGGGAATTCAAAGTCGCCAAGCCGCTGCTGTTGTGGATTAACGACGGCTTGATGGCGATTTTCTTTTTCCTGATTGGCCTGGAAATCAAACGTGAAGTGCTGGCTGGCGAGCTATCTGACCCGGCCCGGGTGGCGCTGCCGGTAATAGCCGCCATTGGCGGTATGTGTGTGCCCGCGGCTATTTATGCTTATATTAACTGGGGCGATGCTGTGGCCATTAAGGGTTGGGCCATTCCTTCAGCTACCGATATTGCCTTTGCCCTGGGTGTGCTGGCGCTGCTCGGCAGTCGTATTCCGCAAAGTTTAAAACTGTTCTTAATGACCTTGGCCATTGTTGATGATTTGGGCGCGATTGTGATTATCGCCCTATTTTATACGGTGGATTTATCGCTTGCCTCGCTGGTGGTGGCGGCCTCGGCAGTGGCGGGTTTGTTTATCCTCAACCGTCGCGGGGTACTGGGTTTAACCCCTTATATATTGCTGGGCTTGGTATTGTGGGTAGCCGTATTAAAGTCTGGGGTGCACGCCACATTGGCCGGTGTGATCGCGGCGTTTTTTATCCCCTTTAAAAAGCAGGCGGGCCAACAACTTACCCAGTTAGAGCGCTTGGAGCACGATCTGCATCCGACCGTAGCCTTTGCGATCCTGCCTATTTTTGCGTTTGCCAATGCGGGTATTCCGCTTACCGGGTTAAGCGTATCGGATCTGTTGGCGCCGGTGCCGCTGGGCATTGCCCTGGGTTTATTTGTGGGCAATCAGTTGGGTGTGTTTGGCTTTACCTGGTTGGCGGTAAAACTAAAATTGGCCCAGTTACCCGAGCGGGTGACCTGGGCGCAGGTCTACGGTGTGTCGCTGCTGTGTGGTATTGGTTTTACCATGAGTCTATTCGTTGCCTCCCTCGCGTTTGAGCAGGGAGGCCCAGATTACGCCGTGGACGATCGCTTGGGCATATTGCTGGGCTCGCTGGCCTCGGGGCTACTGGGCTATTTGATATTGAGGTTCTTTAGCCCGCCAGGTGTCGAAGACTAGGCGGGTATCAGCGGCATGCCGGTAAAGTGGACG
>JAOXRV010000177.1 GCA_025800435.1 Cellvibrionaceae bacterium
CAAAAATCGCATTTTTTGCTGCCGCGAAGTGTGCGGGGTCAGCAAATGATCTTGGATGATCATTTGCTGGCAGTAGGTTAAAGGCGTTTATTATCTCGACAGGATGTCGCAGCGCGAGCGGAGCGGCAGCAAAAATCGCATTTTTTGCTGCCGCGCAGTGTGCGGGGTCAGCAAATGATCTTGGATGATCATTTGCTGACAGTAGGTTAAAGGTTAAAAGAACTTACGCTCTAAGGCCAACTTGACCTGGTTACCGCTAACTTTAAGGCCGTAATTGGTGGCCACGGTGTCTTTGCCGCCAACCATCTTGTGCTTGGTTTTGGCGCTGGATTCGTACCAGTAATTTTTAAAGGTCTTTTTCAGCATGTTGCGCAAAGCTTTATTGCTGCGCTTGGCTTTGGCGCCGTTGGCGTGCTGAGCCAGCCACTGGTAGTTAAGGGCTTGTTGGGTATGGCTCATCTGTTTGTTGCGCTTGGCTTTGGCGGCGGCCAGTAGCTCGCTATTGCTCATACTTTTGAGAGAATCCTCCTCCCAGGTATCGCTGTAACTGTGGCCAAGGCTGTCGGCCCAGCTGGGGGCCGCTAGCCCAAGGGCAAGTACTAGGCTGAGATAGATACGGCTTAAGGTCATTCGAGCCTCCTGCGCCAAGGCGCTTTGCGTTCACCGGTATTGTGGGGCTTATTATTAGAGTTTAGAAGCCCAGAAAAAGTTTGACAGGGGGTCACAATTTAATCGGAATTAAGTGGTTTTAGCTGTCCAAGCATGACTTTTTTTAGCTTAGCCCGGAACCTAAGGGCTGGACTGCCAGTTCGGGTAGGTGCCCACTAACCTAATTTTTAATCTAGGTGAAATTAGGCCATTTGATAGATGCATTGGGGCCACAAAACCTAGCTGATATAAAAAATCTGTATAAAAACAATGGGGTATAAATAGCTTTAAGGCTTGCTGTTGTGCACAAATTGAGCAAATTGATTGGTGCAATAGACGCTAAAGGGCAGCTCGGCGGCATAATCGCCATCGATTTCAACCGGCTCGCTACAGCCTTTGGGGCTGTCTATATCAAGCCGCTGCACAGTGAGCTGGCGCATACCGGGGCTGCGCCCCATCATCCCAAACGGCATGGCCAAGAGGCTTAATAACAAGCGCCAGGGGCCGCCGTTAAAAACCGTTGCTACCAGCTGGGGGTGGCTGATATCACCCTGGGGGCAGAGGCGGTAGGGGCCGGCGTAGAGCTGACCATTACTGATAATAATGGCTTTGCAATGCTGCCGGGGGCCACCATCGACGCGAAAGCTCAGTTGGTGCTGCCCGGCTCTGGGCAACTGTTTTAGCATAGAGACCACATAGGCAAATTTGCCAGCGCGAGCTTTGAGTTTAGGGCTGACGGTTTTAACCACCCAGGCATCAAAGCCGGCCCCGGCCATCAATAACATAGGCTTGTCGGTGGTGGCGGGTATATGCATTTGGCGAATATTCTCGCCCCTAAGGGCGGCCGCGCACAGCTGGCAAATTTTATCTATCTGCCGCATTTGCGCCAAACCGTTTAAGCCTAGCTCTCGCGCCAGTACATTGGCCGTGCCGCTGGCTAAAACCAGTAATTTGGTGCTTGCCAACTGGTCTGGGTTTAAACCCTGAATTACCTCGTTGACGGTGCCATCGCCGCCGGCAATTAAAATTAGCTGGGCCTGCCAGGTTTGGCTTTGTAAAAAGCTGGTGGCATCACCTTGTTGTTGGGTGTCGTAACGCTGCAGCAAGTGGCCGGCAGTGGTCAGGGATTGCTGCAATTGCTCCAGCCAGGTTTTGTCGCTGTGACCGGAGATGGGGTTGCAGATAATTAAAATATGTTTGCTCACAAAAACCTTGGGCGCGCCGGTACTGGGGTAGACAGCGGCATTATAGCCGCCATGGGCGCTGCTGCGAGCTATTTATCGCGTCAATCAAATCCTGTAAGACTACCCCCGGCTAGCGTATAATGCCGCTTTTTACTGATTGCTGTTAGGAACCCGCCCCGATCATGACCGTGCGCACCCGAATTGCCCCTTCGCCCACCGGCGACCCACACGTTGGTACCGCTTATATCGCCCTGTTTAACCTCTGCTTTGCTAAGCAGCACGGTGGCGAGTTTATTTTGCGCATTGAAGATACCGACCGCGAGCGCTCCTCCAGCGAATCGGAGCAGGCTATTTTTGACAGTTTGCGTTGGCTTGGGCTGGATTGGGCTGAGGGCCCGGATGTAGGGGGTGACTACGGCCCCTACCGCCAGAGCGAGCGCGGCGATATCTATGCCCAGTACGCCCAGCAGTTGGTGGATGCAGGCCACGCTTTTCACTGTTACCGCACCCCCGAAGAGCTGGACCAGCTGCGCAGCGCTCGGCG
>JAOXRV010000188.1 GCA_025800435.1 Cellvibrionaceae bacterium
GGGGCCGTATCCATGATGCAGAATAAGAAGCAAGGGGAAAGTCGCAATCGGGAAACCTGCCAACAGCCCGGACCATGCAGGACCGACAACGTTCGCCAGCCCCGTGATCAAAAGAACTGTAACCGAAGCCAGTCCGCCTCGGACCAATACAGCCCCAAAGCCCACCTTGGGTTTGCCTGCGATTTTCATATCGGCCGTATGTTTCATCAGCGAAGCAATCAGAATAATCACTACAAGAGTGACCCCCGAAGCCAGAGCTTGCGTCAGTTCAATCGGCTGTAATGCGGCAGAGGCAAGCAAAAATACGATCACACTACCGGTGGCTGTAATGAGGATATTGCGCCAAGTCCGCGCATTGCAAAGACGGAAATACGCATAACACATCGCCAGATTGGCCGCTAAACCGCCTATGGCATATACTGCGGATTGGGCTGCAAAGCTGGCACCTTGTTCAACCCCAATAAAGTAAAGTGCAATGGCGATCCCGTGGGGATAACCAGCCAGAATACCCGCGATTTTTGGACTAACCCGTTCGGCAACCACAGAAAGACCAATCACCACCGCAAGGGTGATCGCAATTTTGATAAGGAATAATCCTGAAAAGATCATGCCTTTAACCGGGCATTGCCCTCTTCATAAGCCATGCTGAGCGCCGTAGCTGCCAGCATGATGCCGAAATACCCGCCAA
>JAOXRV010000192.1 GCA_025800435.1 Cellvibrionaceae bacterium
GTGAGATCATCCCATCGAAACCCATGAAAACAGCGCAAAAAACTAGCCCAACAAATTCTAAATCAAGAATATATTCGACAATTCCCGGGTGTTGAGGGGAGATTTTTTCAGAGACGTTGCTGCTGCGCCGCAGAATCCTCAAGTGCTTAATGCTAATGGCTGTTTTTGCAGTTGAGGTATTTGGCTTTGCGATTGCAGCATCGCCCCGTGGTGGTTGAGCGCCGTGGCGATTCGCCGGGTAGTCGCTGTTTGTGACAGAGCCCTAGGCGCTGTTTTGAACGGGTATCGGGCGGCTTGGGGCCTTGCGACCCCAAGGCTCGTTTAGCCGAGCTCGAAGTAATCATGCTGCAGGATAAGCGTGTCGCCATTGGCGATAAAGGTAAAGCTGTCCTCGTCGATCCCAACCAGCTCGACGCCATCGATCCCGGTGGCATCGGTGAGCTTCTCCTGGCGGGTGGAGATGAGCATTTCTTCGAGCACGTCTTGATATTCGGTGACGATTCCGCGCTTTGTCGTGTCGCGCCAGGCCAGCCAATTGGGGCCGGTGATGGCGTTAAGCTCACCATCGCCTACGGTATTCGCGCCATCAATCCGATAACGGATATCGAATTCAGTGAAATCCATAACCTGGGCTGTGGGCTGATTATTTTTCAGCTTGATCGGCCCCGAAGCGGCCTCGGCGATTTGAGCGGCCGCAT
>JAOXRV010000202.1 GCA_025800435.1 Cellvibrionaceae bacterium
CACCCGCGCCGATACGACCCGCATTGGTTATTTTGCCCTCAATAGCACTACCATCCAGCTCGGTGGCACTGGCCAATTCAGCCCCGGCTTGGTTATTAAGGTTAAGCCCAGCTAACGTCAGTTTACCCGCACTGGTGATCACGCCACGGTTGTCGAGATACTCGCCAAAACCCAGCAGCATATCCTGATTGGCTAAAATACGGCCCGCATCCAGGTTGACAAACTGGGCGGCCTCAAGTGTATTCTCGCTGCCGGCGATGAGGATATTGCCGCCATTGCGAAGCTCACCACTGACTTTGGCTTTTAGGGTATTAACATTAATTAAACCCAGGTTGTGTAGGCTGGCGCTGGTCGATACCAGCTCGGTTTTGCTGTAAATTTCACCCTGGTTTAGCAAGGCGCCACTGATCGCAATATTGCCCGACTCGGCAATGATACGGCCATCGGCAAGATTGCTAACGTCTTTACCACTTAAGCTTAAAAGGGTGGCCTGGATATGGTCGGCATTGTTTAGGCTGGCCATGGCCACTTCTAGGGTATTGCCCAGTATTTCACTGTCGTTATTTAAGGCGCCTTCGCCTTTAATCGTGAGCGTGTCGGCGTAGACCTTGCCGCTGTTATCAAAT
>JAOXRV010000213.1 GCA_025800435.1 Cellvibrionaceae bacterium
GCCAAGCGCGCCATCGACATGAATTACTGTATTTCGATCTCGGGCATTGTCACCTTTCGCAATGCCGATGAACTGCGCGAGGTGACTAAACAAATTCCCCTCGATCGGCTGTTGATCGAAACCGACTCGCCCTACTTGGCCCCGGTTCCCTACCGAGGTAAACCCAACCAACCCGCTTATGTGCGCGAAGTGGGGGAGTTTATTGCCGAGTTAAAGGGTGTTAGCTATGAGCGCTTGATCGAGCAGACCGCGGAGAATTTTCATCGTCTATTTGCCAAGGCGGTTTAGAGCACTTCTGAAAAATCGGTACTGCCCATAGTATTAAATATCCGAAATTTAAATGTTTTTATATTTGGTTTGTTGTCGCAGTCGGAGTTTGGATCAGGTCATTCAGCGCTCTGTCGACATCTTCTTTTTTAATGTGGCCGTGGTCGACCAGATATTGAATTTGCAACTTGCCCCCGGTGCTTGGGGATTTTTTAAACTCATTGATCACGCTTGCAATTTCTGCCTCGCTGATCGTTAATCTGGTGCCGGTTTTTTCGCTTAAGTATTCGGTCAACGGTGAATTTTTTGATATGAAGCTCCAGTTCATTACCGCGACCAGGTCTAAGTTGGCTGGAATAACACCGTGTGATTCGTGAAGTAGATATCGATCTAGCGGCCTTGTTGCAAAAGCACGCTCCCAAGGGGCGCTGATGCCTGCTTCTGCGCCCAAATCAATTAGCGCCAGCACATTATCTAAATCGTACTTATGAAAAGGCTCTTTTATGGCGATAAATAGCGCGGTGTAGTAATAGGCGATGTCTATCTCGCCAAATTCGGTGCGCATAAACTTTAATGGCTGGTTAACCGTTAATACCCCGGCCTTAATTAGGTCGAGCAACTCCTTGGTGGTTGAAGATCTAGGGTTTGCTTTCGCCCTAAGTATTGCGTCTAACAATACTTTGTTGGCCTGATCGGTTTGCTCGACTTCATCTTGAATGGTCACAGCGTAGTGCGTAGCGGCTTTGGGTTCTTTCGCTGCTTTCGCGTGGGCAGTTTTTTTCTTGGGTTTATTTTCAATAGGGGTTCTGTCAGCCACGGCTGTGGGCGCTTTTGGCACTGCCGGCTCGGCTGCCGTTTGCTGGGTGGGGGCTATTGATTGTTGGGATCGCCCGAAAAACCAAAGCGCCAGCAATAGAATACAGCTTGCGACAACAATTAAGGGTAAAAATTTGGGCTTTTGTTGAACGGCTCGGGTATGCATAACGACCACTGCTGCAAAGGACTTGATTTTGCGAATGATAATTATTTTTATGTGGGGGGCAATAGCTCTGTTTCTTTAGGCGACAGTAAGTTGCGAGTAGGCGATAAAATGGGGGGTAGTCGGCAGTTTTGGCTGGCTTTTAGTGGAGGTTATTATGTGCTTCTGCCAAGTCGAAATTGCCGATGTAAAGATTGCTCAAGTGTAGTGGCATAGCCAAGGCAAGCCTCTTGCCTGCCTGACTCACCGATGGTGAAAGGTCTAGCGTTGCGCGGATTAAAGCGGCCCCGAATTAAAATGGCTATTGCCACTGGCCCAGGTTTCAGCCCACAGGTCTTTAACCAATGTATCAGTGCTGTCCCAATTCCCGGCCATCAGCCAATCAACAATATGCTTGGCCACATCCGGGTAGTGTACTCGCTGTTTTTTATTTAGGTGCAACCAGGCTTCGACCGTGGGGCGTTGCAGGCTGGGCATGGCGATGCCGAGTTCCAGTTCGACTAAAGCCTGGGCGTTGGATTCCTGTTCGGTCTGGCCAACCAGGGGTTTGACCAAGAGCTTTTTACCCAGGCTAATCGCCTCGCTGGCCAGCTCAAAGCCGGCGTTACAGATAACGCCCTGGCAGTGGTGCAGGTCTTGATGAAAACCGTCGCGGCTGGCGGCCTTAAACTCTAAGTGGGGGTGTTCAGCGCAGCCCGTAAAGGGGCCGTAAATGGCAAACTGAAAATCCGTAAACGGTTTTAATAACTCGATCACAGCTTGCTGGCTTTCAAAGCCCAGGTAAACCAACACTAGGGGCTTTTCGCCCTGGTGTTCGCTGTGATCCTCACACACTTCTACTATCGGCGGCAGAATGGGCTGCTCAAAGTGGTGCCAGTGCAGGCCCAGGCCAGTAGTCACCGGGGCAAAGTTGCGCATAATGGTGCGCGATATAAAATCGTTACCCGTTTTTGGTACCGAGTGGTCAAACGCGTATTGGTGGCCGATGCCGATACATTGCTTGCCCGCCAGTTTGGCCGCCCAAGCGGTAACTGGCTCAAAGTCCGAGACCACCAGATCATAGGCGGCCAGTTTGGCTTTGACGGCTTTAACATCTTTAAAAAACTGCAGCCACTGGTTTTGGCGCAGGGTAGCCAGGTTGTCGATTTTGCCATTGTTAAAAGCGAACGATAGGCCGGTTAAACAGTCCCATTCGCCGAATTTTTCCATCGCAAAAAATTGCTCGCGGGGGCGGCCGCTAAAAACGTAATCGGTGTTGGCAGGGTCTAAATGCAGGGCCATGGCATGGGCCCGGGAGATATGGCCATTACCGGTGGCCTGTACCCCGTACAAAATCTTCATCAAACAAAAAACCTACAGATAATTTAATACCACAAACGCAATGCTGCAGCCCAAGCTGGCGCCGGCCACAATATCGGTGGGGAAGTGCACCCCGAGCATAACGCGAGAGGCGCCGACACCGGCGGCCCAGGCAAACAATACTGGGGTTAGGGCGGGGAAAACACTGCTGAGCACAGCAGCCATAAAAAATGCGGCCGAGGTGTGCCCAGAGGGAAAGCTAAACTGATCCGAGGGCTGCACCACACTGCGAAAACCGGGCAGGGCGGCCGGCGGGCGATTGCGCTTAAAGTGATTTTTCAGCACATAGTAAATGCCCCGCTCCAGCACAAAGCCGGCGCTGAGCAGGCCGAACAAATGGTAATTGCCAATGGCGGCAAAGTAGAGGCCCGAGAGAAGATAGAGCGGGCCATCGGCGCTTTTGGAAACCCAATAGCTGGCCTGGATCAACAGCTGCCGGTGCTTGCGGCGCAGGCACCAGTAAAAGGCGGCGACATCAAACTGGTGGATGGCGGCGAGAATCTGTTGTCCGGTGCTCAGTATGGGGGAGGCCATATGGTTCTTCTCCGAGTTTTTATGAAGGCTAAGGCGGAAATATTTCAGTTGGGTGTGAGTTAAGTGACAGTTGTATGAAAGTTGATCGCCCAGGCAGTCGTTTAATCTGATAGACTCAGGCGCTTATATTCTGCAACTTATATTCTGTAAATAGGGACCCACCATGACCCAAGACCTTCGCACCCCGCTGCGCCTGATGCTCGATCTACAGGACGATATGAACACCAAGGTGCACCCGGACTGGCGCGGCCAGAATTTTGAGTGGTACCGGGCTATCTGGATCGAGTGTGGCGAGCTGTTGGATCACTATGGCTGGAAGTGGTGGAAGAAACAGAGCCCCGATACTGAGCAGGTGCGCTTGGAGCTGATCGATATCTGGCATTTTGGCCTCAGTATTCTGTTGACCGAAGAGCTTGATAAAGATCGTATCGCCGATCAGCTGGCCGAGCAGATTCCCGCTTTATTGGCCGAGCCCGGCGCAGATTTTCGCCTGGATCTCGAAGCCTTTGCCGGCCGGGTGTTGACTGGCAAAAGCTTTGATTTGCCCGGTTTTATCAAATTATTAAATGGGGTGGGGCTGGATATGGGCGGCCTCTACCGCAGCTATGTGGGCAAGAATGTGCTCAACTTTTTCCGCCAGGATCACGGCTATAAGGACGGCAGCTACCAAAAGATTTGGGCCGGGCGCGAGGATAACGAGCATTTGGTTGAAGCGCTGGCCGAGCTGGATACCGGCGCGGTGGATTTTCCCGAGCAACTGTATCAGGCCCTGGCCGCTCGCTACCCCTCCTAATGTCCAATTGGCCTTGGGTTCGGGTTTAAGTAAAGTGGTTGGGCTTGGGTGTTTGATAAATGATCAATTGCCCAGCCCCTAGGCCCCACTGCTAATAACAGTGGTGATCAAAGGCGCGGCAGCGGATGCAATTTACTGCTTTACTCTCTATAATTGCAGCGCCGCTTGGCGCTAGCCAAGTCAGCCACTGCCTGCTTTATGGCCAGCCATTGGTAAAAATTTGCTAAGAATTTCGGCGGTTTTAAGCACCTGCTTAAAACCGCTATTTATCTCAAATAATCTGCACGGAGAAATACTGTGAAAGCACCCGTTCGCGTCGCTGTTACCGGAGCCGCCGGTCAAATTAGCTATTCCCTACTGTTCCGCATTGCCGCTGGCGAAATGCTGGGTAAAGACCAGCCGGTGATTCTGCAAATGCTGGAAATCACCCCCGCCCTAAATGCGCTTAACGGTGTAGCGATGGAACTGGACGACTGCGCCTTCCCGCTGCTGGCTGGCATGGTGTGCACCGACGACCCCAATGTGGCCTTTAAAGACGCCGACTACGCCTTGTTGGTCGGTGCCCGTCCTCGCGGCCCC
>JAOXRV010000501.1 GCA_025800435.1 Cellvibrionaceae bacterium
AAAGCTTAGCCGTACTTCTACGGTTTGGCCGCGGGTCTTTTTCGGCAGCAGCGAAACCTTGAGATTGTCGCCAATGCGATAGGTCTCGGTGCGCTTATCGATATTATCGTAAGAGGGGTCAAACAATTCACCGGCGGCTATTTTTTCGCGGCCCTTATAGTCTTTTAGCATTTGTGCCAGTGCCGGGGCTTTGGGTATTTCCACGCGTACGGGTTTTTCACTGGGAATAAAGCGTGCGGCATTACGATTATTGGGCTGCAAATAGGTTTTGGCGACGCGCTTAATATCCTCTAGGCTTACCTGTTCGATACGGTCGCGGTTTAAAAACAATAGGCGCCAGTCGCCCATGCCTACCCACTCGCTCAACTCCAGTGCGATAGCTTCGGGGCGGGTGAAGGCCAGCTCAAAGTTTTTACTCCATTTGCGCTTTACCCGATCCAGCTCAGCCTGGCTGATGTCGTCGGCTTGTTCCACTACTTTAAGCAGTGCTTCACTGGCCTGGTTGAGATCGTGGCTCTTATCTACCTGGGCGGCAAACATCAATAAACTGGGCTCGGCCCACTGAAAGCCAAAACCAAAAGTACGGCTGGCCAATTTCTTCTCGACCAGTTGCTTGTGCAAACGCCCGCGCGGTGTCTCGCCTAAAATACTAGACAGTAAATCAATCGCTGCATAGTCGGGGTGTGAACCGGCCGGTACATGGTAACCGGCAATATAGGCCTGCATATCACCAACTCGTCTAACCGTTACCAGGCGTTCGCCATCCTGGGCTGGCTCGCGGGTGTATAGGGCCTGTAATTGGCGCTCGGGCTTTGGTATTGCGCCAAAGGTTTTTTCAATTTTGGCGAGCATGGTATCGGGCTGAAATTTACCGGCCACAATTAAGGTGGCGTTATCGGGCTGGTAGTATTTTTTATAAAACGCCTGCAGTCGTTCGATAGATACATTCTCGATATCAGAGCGGGCGCCAATAGAGGATTTGCCGTAGTTGTGCCAGGCATAGGCCGAGGCCATTAGCTTTTGCAGGGTGACCCGAAAGGGGCTGTTCTCGCTGCGTTCAAACTCGTTGCGCACTACAGTCATTTCGCTGTCGAGATCTTTTTTGGCGATAAAGGAGTTAACCATGCGGTCGGACTCCATGCTCAGGGCCCAGTCGATATTTTTTTCGCTGGCATTAAAGGTCTCAAAATAATTGGTGCGATCGGTCCAGGTGGTGCCGTTGGGGCGGGCGCCGTGGGCGCTAAGCTCGGACGGTATATCTTTGTGCTTGGGGCTGCCTTTAAATACCAGGTGCTCCAGTAAATGAGCCATGCCGGTTTCGCCGTAGTTTTCATGCTTTGAGCCCACATGGTAGGTCACGTTAACGGTAACCGTTTCTTTGCTGGGGTCGGGGAACAACAGCACTTGCAGGCCATTGTCGAGTCGGTACTCGCTGATACCTTCGACTTCGGTAACTTTGTTACTGGCGCCATGAGCACCAATACTGATTAGGCCGCACAATAAAAATGTGCGCGCGTGTTTGATGGCGTTGTGCACCATGGCAATATCTCCATTCAATGTCCCGCAGCCGCACGCCGCGGGGTTTACTATTGGATAGTTTGCGATTCGATCCAGTTTTTTACCTGGGCGGTAAGTTCTTTGCTGTTTCCTTGCTCGGTGGCTATGGCATCACTGATGGTTACGGTAATGGTACCGGGGGTTTTTATGGTTTTGTGGGCTGGCCAGTAGACCCCGGCATTGTGGGCCACGGCAATAATGGGTACGCCGGCGGCAATGGCAATGTCGGCGCCGCTGCGGGCAAAGTTACCAGGGCTGCCGACAGCCTGGCGAGTGCCCTCGGGAAACACCAGCACGCTGATGCCGTTTTGCAAGCGTTCGATACCTTCTTGGCGTATCTTTTTAATGGCTGCGCGGGGGTTTCCGCGGTCGATGGGGATGGCAGCTAGGGCCTTTAAGCCCCAACCAAAAAA
>JAOXRV010000503.1 GCA_025800435.1 Cellvibrionaceae bacterium
CCGGGCTCAACATAGATACCCAATACGCCAGGCCCGCGCCGATCAGTAACATCAACCAGTGCTGCCAGTGGCGCTGGGCCAACTGCCGCCACAACAACAGCGCCGAGGCCAAGATTAAACCAAAGAAGAAACACCAGATAAGAATGGGGTATTGATCCAGCAGGTAACTGATGGCCTTGGCCAGGGTAAAAATACTGGTAAAAATGCCCAGGAACAGGGCCAGTAAAAAGTTGCCGTTAACAGCCTGCCAAACCGCCCCAACGCCGCCTTTAAACAACATCGGCACCAGCCGTGGCTCAATACTTTTAAGGGAGTCAATCAACTCTTCGTAAATACCGCTGATAAATGCGATGGTGCCACCGGAAACCCCGGGCACCACATCCGCCGCCCCCATTGCCAAGCCTTTGCCGTAAACCGCAAGGTATTGCAGTGGGCGGCGTGGGGTAAACGAATCAGGCATTACCAAGCCCGGGTTTTAGGGGGACAAATTTAACTGGCTCTAAAATCTGGGTAACAAAGTTATCGCTGTCGCCCTCGCGCATGACCAAGTGCAGCTCTTGTTTTTCACCGCCGATGGGAATCACCAGAACCCCATCCGGGGCCAGTTGGGCCAGCAACTCGGGGGGCATACGCTGGGGCGCGGCCGCGCTTAAAATTGCGTTAAAAGGCCCCTTCTCGGGCCAGCCAAAACCGCCATCGGCGTGTTTAAACATCACATTGCGCAGGCCCAAATCGCGCATGCGCTTGCGGGCTTTTTCCTGCAGGGGTTTGATGCGTTCAACACTGTACACCTGACCCACCAGTTGGGCTAAAACACAGGTCTGGTAGCCGGAGCCGGTGCCCACTTCCAAAACTTTATCGAGTTTGCCCGCAGCGCCCAGTAAAATCTCGGTCATGCGCGCGACGATATAGGGCTGGGACAGGGTTTGGCCAAAACCAATTGGCAGCGCGGTATCTTCATAGGCGCGGTGGGACAGAGCCTCATCGAGAAAAATATGGCGGGGGGTATTGCGCATTACATCCAGTACCTCCCAGTTGCTGACACCCTGGTCGAGCAAGCGCTCAACCAAACGCTCGCGGGTGCGCTGGGAGGTCATGCCAATACCCTGCATTAAGTTCTGATTCACTGACGATCCTTTCCTGACCTAGGCAAACAAAGGCCGCAATATACCACAGTTTATGGCATTTAATGTGGCAATTAACGTGGCTCTTAATGTGGCTCTTGATGGCCGCGCAACAGGGCAATTTCGCGCAGTACCGAGGTGGCGTAGCTGCCCGGCCCCAATTGCAACTGCAGACCCAGATCCCGGCCCTGCCAGCGCC
>JAOXRV010000228.1 GCA_025800435.1 Cellvibrionaceae bacterium
CACCACCAAAGACTGGGAGTTTGTAGAGCTGGAGGTGTCCGAACTGGGCAGCAAAATCAAAGTGCGCGGCGCCTTTGAGGTGGTGAATAAATTTGGCGGCAACTGTTTTGCCTGCCACGTTAAAGCCAAACCCGAGTTCGATATGATTTGCGAGCAAGACCACGGCTGTGAGCCAATTACCTTACCCAATGGCCACATCCTAAGCCAGGCGATGATCAAAACCATCCAGGCAAACGACCCTCGCTGTAAAACCCAATAACAGTCCACTTGGAGCTGAGCATGAAGTTTTGCCCAACCGCCACCATCCAACGCTTACTCTGGGCCGGTCTGCCCTGTTTATTAATCGCCTGCAGTAGCGGCGAGCCCGAGCAACACAGCCCGCCGCCGCCAAAATCCATCAAGTACTACACCATTGGCGAGCACTTTGGTGGCAGCGTGCGACGCATTACCGGCCTGGTAGAGCCGGCGGATCAAACCCAATTGAGTTTTCGGGTTGGCGGCAAGGTGGCCAAGGTTCTGGTCAAGCAGGGCGATCTGGTGAGCAAAGACCAACTGCTGGCCGAGTTGGATGCAAAAGACTACCGAACCGCGCTCAGCTCGGCCCAGGCCCAGCTTAACCAGGCCAGGGCCAATCAGCAAAATGCCGACACTGAACTAAACCGCAACCGTCAGTTGCAGCAAAAACAGCTGGTGTCAGCGGCCATCCTAGATAAGTTACAAACCGCCGCCGACAACGCCGATAGCCAAGTCAAACTGGCGCTAGACCAAGTCGAAGACGCCAACCGCAAGTTGCGCCGCACCAAACTGCGCTCACCCTTTAGCGGCGCCATCAGCGAGCGCAAGCTAGAGCCCTTCCAAAGTGTTAAAGCCGGCGTCGGGGTATTTGAGCTACAAGGGGATACCGGTTTCAAAATTAAAGTGCCGGTGGCCGAAAGCATGATGCCCTTTATCGAATTCGGTCAGCAGGTCGAAGTTGACTTTCCAGGCATTGAGGCGCTCACCCTGCCCGGCCATATCAGTAGCATTGGCGCCCGCATCGAAGCGGGCAGCTCCTTCCCGGTCAAGGTCCAGCTCAGCGGCGATACCCAATCGGTGCGCGCCGGCATGACCGCAAATGTGACGTTTCTACTGGGCCAGGGCAAGCAGCGCCAAGCCAGTTATATGATTCCGCTGACGGCGCTGAGCGGCGGCGACGCCGATGACATCAAAGCACGGCGCGCAGCGGTGTTGGTTTACTCACCCGAGACCCAGCGCCTAAGCCGACGCGAACTTAAACTCGGCGAGCTGCGCGACAATAATGTCGAGGTGATTGAAGGCCTGCAAGCAGGAGAAATCATCGCCGCCGCCGGGCTGCCATT
This sequence comes from Cellvibrionaceae bacterium, assembly GCA_025800435.1. GTDB lineage: Bacteria > Pseudomonadota > Gammaproteobacteria > Pseudomonadales > Cellvibrionaceae > Pseudoteredinibacter. The sequence continues at coordinate 1,359 of JAOXRV010000228.1, forward strand.
TTTACACCACGGCCAAGCGGTTACCCTGTGGCAGCCACAGTGGCAAAAAGACCAGGCCGAACTGTAGCCAAGGGCAGAATTAATATGGAATTTATTACCCGCTTTGGCCTCCAGCGCCAGCGCTTTACCCAGTTTTTACTGGCCGGCATTATTCTATACGGGCTGTTTTTATACAGTGGCTTCCCCAGCCGTGAAGAGCCGCAAATTGTCATTCGGGTAGCCTCGGTGGCGGTTTATTTTGAAGGCATGTCACCGAGCCGGATAGAGAACCTGATCGTCAAGCCGCTGGAAAAGAAAATTAAAGAGCTTGAAGAGGTTAAAGACATTACCGCCAGTATTCGTACCGGCGAGGCGATTATTCATGTATCGCTATTCGATCGCTACCGAGAGGTCGAGCCCATTTGGCAAAAACTTCGCAACAAAATGAAAGACATAAGCCCGAGCCTGCCCAAGGGCACTCGGGGCCCCTATGTCAACGACGACTATGGCCGCGTCGCCCCCATCACCATGGCTATTAGCGGTTCGGATTTTAGCTATGCCGAAATGCGCGAGGTGGCCCGCGAGCTGCAAGATAAATACAGTGCCCTGCCGCTGGTGGCGCGGGTAACATTACACGGCATTCAAAACGAGCATATCTGGCTTAATTTTAACGAGGCAAAATTACTGCAACACCAATTGCAGAGCGACCAGATTATCAACGAGCTCAGCAAACAAAATGCTATATTGCCGGCCGGCATAATCGCCGCCGACGGTTCGCGTTATGTGATTGAACCGACCGGCGCCTATCGCAATATCGAAGAAATTAAAAACACCCTTATCACCCTGCCCGCCGGGGGCGGCCTAGTCTATCTGCGCGATCTGGTCGAGATTGAGCGCGGTTACCAAGACCCGCCCGAGGCACCGGCCACCTTTAATGGCAAGCCGGCAATTATTTTGGGTATTTCACAGATACCCAATACCGCCATTGCCGCCTTTGCCGAGCAGGTCGATCAGCTCAGTGCACAGCAGCGCCAACAGCTGCCGGTGGGGCTGGTGCTGGAGCGGGTTAACTACCAGCCGGATGTGGTCAAAAAACAAATCGATGAGGCGCTTGGTAATCTCGGCCAGACGGTACTGGTGGTACTGCTGGTGGTGATGGTGTTTTTGGGTTTGCGCCTGGGCCTGCTGGTGGGCAGCCTGGTACCGCTAACTGTGCTGGCGGCGCTGATCGGCATGCACATCTGGTCGGTTGAGCTGCAAATAGTTTCGATCGCCGCCATTATTATCGCGCTCGGTCTATTGGTGGATAATGGAATTGTTATGGCCGAGGATATTAAGCGCCGCATCGATTTAGGTGAAACCATGGCCGCTGCCGCCGGCGATGCCTCGCGCAGCTTGGCGATACCGCTGTTGAGCTCCTCGCTCACCACCATTCTGGCATTTATGCCACTGATGCTGGCCGATAATCTCGCCGGCGAATACATTAGCTCTTTAAGCCGGGTAATTATTCTAGCACTACTGTCTTCTTGGCTGCTGAGCATTTACGCCCTGCCAATGCTATACGCCAGCGTGGTACAGCGTGGTAACAACCAGCTGCCCAATGCCCTGGATCGCCTGGTGGCTGCACTGATTGAAAAAATAAAAACCGGCTACCGCAAGTTGCTGCGGGGTATTTTGAAATTTAGGCTGCTGTTTTTAGTGTTGATGCTGGGGCTGTTTATGGGCTCACTGGGATTGATGAGCTTGGTGCCAAAGGACTTTTTCCCACCCAGTAGCAGCAACCAATTTGTGGTCTACCTGGATTTACCCGCCAGCACCGATATTCGTAAAACCCAGGCGGTCACCCAAACCTTTAGTGACTGGCTGGCCGACAGCAACAATAACCCCGAACTGGTCTCGGCGACCGCCTATATCGGTGCCGGCGGGCCGCGCTTTATTCAATCACTGTCACCACCGGACCCCGCCCCTAATGCGGCGTTTTTTGTAGTGACTGCGGCACAGGAGCAAGGCATTGATGCCATCGCCAATCGCGCCCGCGATTTTGCCCTCACCCAGCTGCCCGATGCGCGCGCCAGAATCGAAAAACTCGGCGTGGGCGGCGGCGGTGGCAAAGGATTAATTTTGCGCCTGCTGGGCCCGGATAAAACCGTGCTGCAAAACAAAGGGGCAGAGCTTGAAGCACTGCTGCGCAAAGTGGACAACATCAAGAGCATTCACAACAACTGGGAGACCCCAGTGGCTAAAATTGTGGTTGAGGTCGATCAGTCCCGCGCGCGCCGGGCCGGGCTTGACAGCAGTGCTATCGCCAATGCCCTACAGGCCCACTTTTCCGGCATCAACATCAGCGACTTTCGTGAGGGCGACAAGGTCATCCCGATCCGTATGCGCGCCGACCAAGCCAACCGCGAAAGCCTGGATTCACTGCGCCAAATTACGGTGATGAGCAACCGCGGCCAGTTTGTGCCACTGCTGCAGGTGGTTAGCATTGAGCCAGTGCTTGAACCCAGTCAGATTCGCCGCCGCAACTTAGAACGGGCCTTAGAAGTGAGCGCCAAGCACCAGACTTGGCCGGCCGCCACCCTGCTCGAACACGTGCAAACCACACTGAACGAGTTTCAACTGCCGCCGGGCCACCGCTTGCTTATTGCCGGTGATGTCGCCGACTCTGACACCGCCAACGCCGCTCTGTTTAAATATATGCCGGCCTGCCTGATGGGCATTGTGATTTTGCTGGTGTTACAGTTTAACTCGGCGCGTCGCCCGGCGATTATCTTAATGACCATTCCACTGTGTTTAATTGGCGCAAGCTTTGGTTTGTATATCACGGGCGAGCCATTTGGCTTTGTCGGCATGCTGGGGCTGTTCAGCCTAGCTGGCATTATTGTCAACAACGGTATTGTGCTGATTCAACGTATCGAAGAGGAGCGCGCCAAACAAAACTCTATTTTGGCGGCTATCGAAACCGCCTGCCTGGCCCGCATGCGGCCTATTCTGGTGACCACCTGCACCACCTCTATAGGCCTGATACCGCTGATTTTATTTGGCGGCGAATTGTGGCGTGGCATGGGTATTGTGATTGCCTTTGGCATTGTGGTGGGCAGCTTGCTCACCCTGGGTTTTGTGCCGGCTTTGTATGCGCTGTTGTTTAAGGCGGAGCGGGCGCAGAATTAAGCCCCCTTTTCTATCCGCCGCGGCACCACCGCCATACCCGCCGCTAAACCCGGGCCCGGATAGAGCACAATGGCATCCCCAGCGGCGACACCACTGATCACCTCGGCATAGCGGCTGTTGCGCTGGCCCAGTTCAACGGGTTTAAGTTGGGCGCGCCCGTCCACCACCGCGTACACCGCCCAGCCACCGTTGCTGCGCAACAGCGCACTGACCGGCAGCGCCAGGGCCGCGGCCGACTCCCACACCACGATGCGCACCTCCACCCGATAGCCGTGGCCGAGGCTCTGGCGCCGCTCTATCGGGTCGGTAAATTTAATAATGGCATTGACCCGCTGCTCTTCCACCCCCAGCGCCGAGTACTTACTAAAGCCCCAGGGTTCAACCCGCTCGACCACCCCCTGCAAAGCTCGCTCGCGGCCCCATTTTTCAATGATTACCCGTTGCCCGGGCGCCACTTTAACTGCGTCGGTAGAAAGCAGCTCCGCCACCACTTCCAAGTCTTTGGAAATATCCCCGATCTCCAGAATCGGGGTACCGGCGGCGAGTGTAGTTTCACTTTCCTGCATCAGCCGCAGCACCCTGCCACTGACCGGCGCCAACAGTGGCAGGGGACCGCCATCGGCCGGCGGCGCCTGACTGGCCGGCGCCGGCTGGCTAAAGCTGATCAACCTGGCGCGGGCATTGGCGAGTTCGGCCTCGCGCATGGAGATGGCCGCCATCGCGGTGTCATAGGCGGCCCGGGCCACCCGCGCGGCCTGCTGGCCACGCTCCAGGCTAGCCTCGGCCACACTGCCCTTGGCAAACAACGCCTGAACCCGGCGGTAATCCTGCTCGGCCAGATCGCGGTCGGCCAGGGCTTTGTTGAGATCGGCCCTGGCCACTCGCAGCGCCGCAACGGCAGCGCTGACCGATGCCCGGGCCTGCTCGCGGGTGCGCACATCTAGGGCCGAGGGATTGAGCGGTAACATCTGCACGATTACGGTTTCGCCACCCACCACCCGATCACCCGGCTCTACCCCAAGCCGCCGCATGCGTCCAGCGATTGGTGCCGACACCACATAGGCATCGCGCACCCGGGTTTTTGCCTCTTCATCAATGGTGACCACCATCGCCAGGCGCTCCACCTCGCCTATATCCACCTTATAGGGCCTTGGCCAAAAGCTGTAACTGAACACGGCGACTAAGGCCAGAGTCAAGCCGGACATAATCCACAGCCGCGATTGTTTCTTTGCCACGGTTTGTTACTCCCGAGTTTTAAGGGCCGAGACCATATCGATATTATCAATATCTCGTTTTATCATCAGGCCGGAGACAAGCCCGGCCAACACCACCACTGCAATTGCCGCGCCGAAGTTTTTCGGCTCTAGCACGGCGGGAATCTGGTAGAGATCTGTGCTAAAGCCGGCGCACACCACCGCCAACAAAAAATACCCCAGCACACAACCCAGGGGCAGGGCCGCCAGGGTCACAAGGCCCAACTCGCCCAGCAACACAAACGCCGCCTCGGCGCGGGTGAAGCCTATCACCCGCAGGCTGGCCAGATCCCGGGCGCGCTCGGCATAGGCGATGCGGGCGCTGTTATAGACAATACCAAAAGTAATAACACCGGCGAACACCACCATAATATAACGCATAAAGCCCGCACCGGAGTCGATCATCACGGCAAAGGCCCGGCGAGCCTCATCTTTTAAATTGACCCCGGCCACACTCGGCATGGTCTTGAGCGCCCGGTAAACCGACTGACTGTGCTGGCTGTCGATCCGCAGATAAGCGCCGCTGAGCCGGCCCGGCTGTTTGAGTGCGCGGTTGAGGGCAGCCAGTTCCATATAAGCCGGCGAACCCAGCAGCGATTCCACGATCCTGATCACCGGCAGTTCGAGCACCGGGCGGCGCCCCTCTTTGACCTCGACCCGGAGCAACTGCCCTGCTTCAACCTGTAAAATATTAGCCAGCGAACGGGACAGCACAATGCCATCGCCGCGAATATATACCGGCTGCCCAGCGGCGGCCAGCGCGCGGTTTAACTGGGGCTCTGCCAATAGACCGTTGATCCCAAGGCGGTAGTGGTGAACACCGTGGCGCAAGGTGGCGGCCACAGTGCGAAAAGGCTCCACCGCCATAACCCCGGGGATGGACTGCAGTTCATAGAGGGCTTTATCGCCATAGGGCTCGATAAAACTCACCCTGGCATCACTGCGGTCAACCACCTCAAAGCTGAAGCTCATGATTCGCTCAAAGCCCGAAAACACCCCCAGCATTGCCACCGATAGGGACATGCCGGCGGCGATCCCCAGCACCGCCAGGGCGCTGCGCATAGGCTGGCGCAACAGTCGCCGCAAGACCATGCGGCTGGGCTGGTCGAGCCGGGCCTTGAGCGCCGCGGAAAAATTGGCCGTGCGACTGTAGTCGACAGGGGCCGGCGGACGCATGGCCACCGCCGGGTTAAGGCCGAACACCCGCCCCAGTACCAGCGCTCCACCGGCACTGGCCGCCATCACGCTCACCCCCAAGCCCACTAACAAACTACTCGGCGCCAACTCGAACACTAAAAATGGAAGCTTATAATAAATTAGGTAGACATCGATCAGCAGGCGCCCACCAATTACCCCCAGCAGGCAACCGAGCAGGGCGCCGCCGATGGCGATACATAGGGTAAATTTTAAATAGTGCAGGCCGACCTCGGTATCGGTATAGCCAAAGGCTTTGAGCAGACCAATTTGCTCGCGCTCGGATTCGACCATGCGGCCAATCACCATATTCAACAAAAAAGCCGCCACCGCCAAAAACACCGGCGGGATGGTGGCGCTGGTGGCTTTAAGGCCGTCGATTTCTTCACTGACAAAGCGGTCGGACAACTGCTCCTCGCGGCCGGCCGCGCCCAAACCACCATAGGGGGCGAGGATGCGATCGACATCCTGTAGCAGCGGCTTGAGCTCGGCACCCTGGACCAGGGACAATAGCACTTCATTGACCGCGCCCTTTAAATCAAAGGCCGCGGCCATGGCCTTTTCGCCCATCCAGATGACTCCAAAGCGGCCGTCGTCGGGCATTAACTCGCCGGGCGGAGCGCTATATAAAAATTCCGGCGACTGGGCCAGGCCGCTAATTTCAAAACTGCGGCGACTACCGTTGACGGTGGCCGCCAAGCTATCCCCCGGCGCCAAACCATGGGCCAGCGCAAAACTTTCAAGCAGCAAAATTTCATCTTCCCGGCCCGGGTCCAGCAACCGCCCAGCACTGAGATAAATATTATTCAACTGGGGAGAGCGGTGTTCGGGCAGGGACAGGGCCTGGGCGCGAATCGGCACCGGCGCGCCGGGCATATTAATCAGCGCACCCCCGCGCATGCGCCCCTCGACCGCGGCCACCCCGGGCAGCCGGGCAATATCTTGCAGAATATATTCGGGGGCGCGCTTGAGCGGCGCGGTGACTTGGGCCAGACGATAGCGTTCATAGTAGGCGCGCTTGGTCTGCTCCAGTGAATTTACCAAGCCATCCATCATCACCAACAACATCACCCCCACCGCCACCACTGCGGCAATCGCAATTGCCTGACCCTTCATCCGCAGCAGGTCGCGCAGCAGCTTGCGGTCCAGCGGTGCCAACAGCGAAACCAAGGCGCTGCTCACCACTCGATATCCTCGGCGGCGAGCTTGTGCTGATTGACGACCACCTCGCGAATCTTGCCATCGCTAAAGTGAATGACCCGGTCGGCC
>JAOXRV010000231.1 GCA_025800435.1 Cellvibrionaceae bacterium
TCCGCCACTGCCTATTAACTTATCAAGGGTGTTTTACTTATTGCCAACCACATTATTGCGATAACCGTGAATGGTAAAACAATAATGGCCGCGTGGGTAAAAGGCCCATGGTAAAAGGCGAATTGGCGCCGTTGTGCGCTAGACAGGGCTTGCTTGCTCTGCTGGCGGGCCAATATTTTTGGCAAATAGCGGTGGCCAATTACCATATCTACAAGTTCAAGGGGCACAATAATTAGGCCAATTAGCCACAATTTTTGCACTAACCAAGGCGCTGAAAACTGGCCACTATACCAGGCCAGTGCCGCGCCGCTACTCAATAAACCCAACAGGGCGATATGCTCTAATACCAGGGCCAATAAAAAAGCCCGCTGTACACTTGGATTGGCCTGTTGGTTTTGGCTTGCCATGCGCAAGGCAAACCAGGCGCCCAGAGCCGGGCCCAGCCAGAGAATAAGGCTGCCCAAGTGAATAAGCTTAAGGCTGGGGTATAGCATTGCGGCGAAACAGGGTTAGGGCAATAAGCAGCATCCAGGTGGTCGATAATACCATCGCGGCCCCGGTAAGCAGCTCGGCGGCGATGATATTGTCGCTGGCAATGGCGGCGCTTAGGCCCAGACCCAAAGACCAGGCGGGCAGGCCGGCCCAAGCTATCCAGCGCCGCTCGCGCAAGGATTTAAGCAGCAAAATGTTAAGTAATAAGCCACCTACGTTATACAACCCATTACCCAAAAAGCCGGTGAGGTGCACGGCCAGTATTTCTAGGCTGCCAATAAGGCTGAGTTCGGCTGGATTTAACTTGGGAATAATAAAGGCGTAAATCACTTCGGCGGTTAAATCGGGGGCTATGCCCAGCGCCAATATCAATAAAGCATAACGGCGCATCGGGCCGGCGGGCAGGTAATGGCTAAGCATGGTGGCAAATAATAATAAACCAAGGGCTGAGGCCATCCACAAGCTCCAGCCCAAATGCCAGAGGCCAATATTATTGTGGATATACAACAGGCGCTCAGATAACTCGCCGCCGGTGGGTAGACCGGGGCGCATGGGGCCAACCATCATTAGACAGGCGCAAAAGATAATGGCGACGATAGCAAAGGTAATAAGGCTGTGGGGCGTTTGTTTGAACACAGGGCTTTTCCAAACCGCATTTACAGTGTGTTGTATCATAGCCTTCGTGGCTATACATGCAAGCGTGCTGTTTTAACGAGCCCTTATAAAATCACGAACTAACTCCGCACACCGGCTTGGCTGTGCCTGCAGGGCAAAGTGCCCGGCATCTAGGGATTTTACCTCTAGCTGGTCGTACTTTTCCCTGAATGCTGCTAAATACTTAGGCTTTACCAAGCGATCCTGGCGAGGGCTAATACAAAGACATGGTAAGCAGTTACGGTCGGGGCTAGGACGTGCTGACTTTATTGTTTTTATGCGCGCTTTAAGTGTCGTTGTTGGAATGTCGGCC
>JAOXRV010000261.1 GCA_025800435.1 Cellvibrionaceae bacterium
CCAGCAGCGATTGGGGAGCGTTTTTTAATCACCAGCGCTTGCAATACCAGCTTTCCCTGATCGCCGATGCGAAAATTCGCCAGCAGTGGCAGCAAATATTGGATCAACAGGCGCCACTGCTGAGGGAATTTCTGAACAACAACTGCCAACACCCCAGTTTGCTCCACGGGGATTTGTGGAATGGCAATGTACTGTTTGACAAGGCTGGCGTTTGGCTGATTGACCCGGCTGTGTACTGCGGTGATCGCGAAGTGGACCTGGCCATGACAGAGATGTTTGGCGGCTTTTCCGAGGAATTTTACCGCGCCTATGACAGTATTTATCCACGCACCGATGCCTATAGAAGCAAGCGTGATATTTACAATCTGTACCACTATCTGAATCACTACAATTTATTTGGCAGTGATTATTTGAGGGGGTGCGAAAAGGGCTGGGAGGTTATTTATTCTCTATAAAATAAGGCCACTGGATTGCTTCGCTGCGCTCGCAATGACGTGAAGTAAGGAAATAACCGATAAACAATTACACATACTCGTCAATATGCGGCTGGCCATCGTCTTTTTTGTCATCGCCCGGTGGCGGTTTTGGTTTTTTATATTGTGGCGGCGGTTCGCGACGACGGCGGTCACCGTCTTTAATCACCGGTTTTGAAGGGCGAATGCCCGGGGCGGTGGGTATGGATATTCGGTCGATCATGCGAGCACCTCTAAAAATGCGCTATTTTCGCGATAGCGGCGTTGGCAGCGTACTCGAGTCCTCATGTATGACTAATACACTGCGGGTCTCCGTGCGCTGCCGCCTTGCTCTCGCAAAAATATCACTATTTTTAGCGGCACCCTCGGCCTCCTATCAACTGAAGGCAAACACTACCCCTGTGTCCACTCTCCCATGCGGGAGCGCAAACGGGTCAGCGCCTGGCTGTGGATCTGGCACACCCGGGATTCACTCACTCCCAGTACTTCGCCGATTTCTCTCAAATTTAACTCTTCGTCGTAGTAGAGCGACATC
>JAOXRV010000270.1 GCA_025800435.1 Cellvibrionaceae bacterium
TTTGCCGGTGGCGATTATTTTGCTCACTTTTTTATCGCGGTTATGGATGGATACCTTAGCCGCCATAATGCGCATGCTGCCCTGTTTAATAATGACATTGCCGGTGTACACGGTAATGCCCTTGTTCTTGTCGACCCGGGCCTTGTCCGCGTCCACATAGATGGGCTGGCGGGCATCGTCGGGTAGGGCCCAGCTGGTGCTGCTGGCAAATAGGGCCACTAGTGATAGCAGGCATTTTAGGCCGCTAGTTGGGAAGCTCATGTACACCTCTTACCCGGTTTAATAGTTGCAAAGATTGTTCGGTTAAATTGGCTTTTAGGCCCACTGCGGTAATGTCGTGGCCTTCGGTGCGAATTTTAACAGTTTCGTCTGTTTCAACATAGCTGCGCTTGGTATCTATGACGAGTACTTCGGTATGAAGTTCACTGCGCCCCTGCTTGGGGTGGGTTTGCCAAGCGTAAACATTCCCCATTAAGCGTAGACGACTGCCATCGTGGTTGCTGCGGCCCTTCTCGGCCTTCAAATACCAGGGGGCTTGGTCTTCGTTATACAGGGCCAGCTCGGGCAACTCCATATCCGCGTGATCGCTGGTTTGGCTGCGCCCAGGGGTGGCCTGGTAGTGGATAATCTTGGCGGCTTTTAGCTCTAGCTCCAGCTCGCCCTGTTGGTCGTATTGGCGGCTGTGGCTGTTGATCAGATAGGCCGAGGGGAACTCGGCTGCCGGGCTGGGCTTAGCGCCACCTAGAATATCCGGCGGCGACTCCCAAAAGATCACGAAGACGATGATCAGGCTGGTCAGCAGTAGCAGTGATATCCAGTGCTTGGGCATGGTGACTCGATTGTATCGCTATAGGTAGGGCGCCAGGGCCGCATCAAAGTTGCCCTGGGCTCGCATAATCATATCGCAGGCCTCGCGCACGGCGCCTTCGCCGCCGCGTCGCTGGCTTTGCCAGTGGGCGTTATCGGCGACCACCTCGTGGGCATTGGCCGGAGCCAGGCCCAGGCCCACCCGCCGAATCAGGGGCAGGTCGGGGTAGTCGTCACCCATATAGGCAATTTGCTCTAGCTCAAGTTCCAGCTCGGCTTCGGCCAGCAGTTCTTGCAGGGCAATTAATTTGTCTTCGCGCCCCTGTTTAAGCAGTTTTATGCCCAGGTTTTCGGCCCGGCGCGCCACCAGTTGGCTCTGGCGGCCGGTGATAATGCCCACCTGTACACCGCTGGCTTGCAGCATTTTTATGCCCTGGCCATCTAGGGTGCTAAAGGCTTTAAACTCGTTGCCGTCGTTGCTGAAATAGAGCCGACCATCGCTGAGTACGCCGTCTACATCCAACATCAGCAGCTTTACTTTTTGGGCTCGCTGTTGAATCTCCATGTTGTTTCCTCTAAACCAGCCCGGCCCGCAGTAGGTCGTGCATATGCAATAAACCGACCGGATGGTTGCTGTCGTCTTCGACCACTAGGGCAGTAATTTTTTTCTCGTCCATCAGCCCCAGGGCCTCGGCCGCCAGGCGGTTTTGATTGATGGTCAGGGGTTTGGCGGTCATCACATCGGCCATGGTGGCGGTATTGAAATCGACACCCTGGTCTAGGCTGCGGCGCAGGTCGCCGTCGGTAAATACCCCCAGTAGCTCGCCATCTTTCATCACCGTGGTCATGCCAAAACCCTTGGCGGTCATTTCCATCAGCGCAGCCGATAGCAGTGTGTGTTTGTTCACCCGGGGCAGCTCTTTGCCCCTGTGCATCACATCTTCCACTTTTAATAACAGCTTGCGACCAAGGGCGCCGCCGGGGTGGGAGAAGGCAAAATCTTTGGCGGTAAAGCCCCGCGCTTCCAGTAGCGCAACCGCCAGCGCATCGCCCATGGCGAGGGTGGCGGTGGTGCTGCAGGTGGGGGCCAGGTTGAGCGGGCAGGCCTCTTGTTCGATGCTGATATCTAGGTGGGCGCTGGCGGCTTTGGCCAGGGGGGAATCGGCCTTGCCGGTCATGCTGATTAGCGGGTTGCCCATGCGCTTAAGCAGGGGTAATAGGGTGATCACTTCGCTGGAGGAGCCCGAGTTAGAAATGGCGATCACGACATCTTGCTTGGTGATCATGCCCAGATCGCCGTGGCTGGCCTCGCCCGGGTGCACAAAAAATGCCGGGGTGCCGGTACTGGCCAGGGTGGCGGCAATTTTACCGCCGATATGGCCCGACTTGCCCATGCCGGTAACCACCACCCGCCCGGCGCAGTTTAAAATCAGCTCGCAGGCCTTGCTAAAGTCACCGTCGAGTCGGGCTTCCAGGGCGGCCACTGCCTTGGCCTCTAGGGCGATGGTGCGGCGGCCGGCGTCGATAAAGGTTTGGCTCATGGTCGGTTCTAAGATACCTAAAAAGTTACCTAAAAAAGCGCATTATACCCGAAGGCGTCTAGGATAGTGCGCCAGCTTGAAACAGCCAGAAGAAGTAGCCGAGGTAAAACAGCAGAAACATCACACCCATGGTGCGGCCGATACGGGCATCGGTGCGGCGGCTGCGCAAGCTGATTAACACGGCGATGCCCAGCATAATGGTGAGGGCGGCCATGGCGGCGTAGTCACGCTCTAGCAGGGCGCTGTCAATTTTGATCTCCGCCAGCAGCGCCGGGGTAGACATAACCGCCATAATATTAAAGATATTGGAGCCGACAATATTGCCGATGGCGATATCGTGGTGGCCTTTGAGGGCACTGGCGATAGAGGCGGCCAGCTCTGGCAGGCTGGTGCCCACCGCCAGCAGGGTCAGGCCGATAACCAGGGGGCTGACGCCCATGTCCAGGGCGATGGTCTGGGCACCCCACACCAAGGTTTTGGCGCTGGCGATCAACAGTACCAGGCCCACCGCAAACCAGATGCCGGCCTGGGCGTTGCTCATCTCGGGGATTTCTTCTTCCTCTTCCTGGCGCTCGGCGGCACTAAAGTCCTGGCGCTGGCGCTGGGACATAATATAGATAATAGGCAGCAGCAGGAGTAGCATCACAATGCCTTCCCACATGGCGATTTGCAGATCCCAGATCACCAGGCCGGCACCGGCGCTGACAATCAGCAAAAACAGCATTTCATTGCTGAGCAGGTGGCGCTGGGTGGGCAGGGGGGCGACCAGTGCAGTAATGCCCAGAACGAGGCCAATATTGGCGAGGTTGGAGCCCACGGCGTTGCCGATGGCCATATTGCCCACCCCGTCTAGGGCGGCGTTAATGGCCACCAATATCTCTGGGGCCGAGGTGCCAAAAGAGACGATGGTGAGGCCGATCACCAGTTTAGAGATGCCCAGATTGTGGGCGGCGGCGGCACTGCCGGCGACAAAACGATCGGCGCTCCAGACCAGCACGGCCAAGCCACCGATTACGGCGCCCCAGGCGAGTAGTATTTCAGACATAGGCGATGGCTCTCACGGGCGCCAGCTCGGTTAGTGGGCTGGCGATGGTATAGTGCATGGTGTTTGGCTTCAAGGGGTGGGCGTGCCAACCCTTTGAGAAGCAAGTCCCAACACAAGGCTCTACCATCGGATGGCTCTATGACTGTTCAGGTAACGATACGGTTTTCGTTAGATTAAGTGGTTGAGGTGTTGTGCTTGTTGGAGGCCCCTGATTAAGGGTGGTGGAACTCGATATTTAGTTGGTAGTCATATTGAAGTTGCTATTGTGTTTATAATAGCCTCGCTGCCCCTAAACCCTGTGCGGTTGGGGCTTGCGTTGTAATTTGTTCAAAATATAGGCCCTAATTTATGAAATCACCCCTGCTGCGTGCCCTTGGCGCCACCTTTTTACTCTTCTGCCTGTCATTTCTAGCCCGCGCCGAGGCGCCCCAGGCCGATCCCCACCAGTTGGTGCGTGAGGTAAGCAGCAAGATTGAAACCTTGTTGGCAGACTACCGAGCGGGCAAAGTCAGCTCCAGCGCGCAACTGAACCAGGGTCTGTCAGCGGTGTTGGAGCCAGTGGTGAGCTTTAAGCGCATTGCCGCCGGGGTAATGGGCGCCCACCGTGAAAACGCCAGCAAGGCCCAAAAAGCCGCCTTTTTACAGAAGTTTAAAACCGAGCTGATCAGCACCTACGCCAAGGGCATGTTGGGTCTGGGCGACTTTACCATCAAGGTTCTAGACCCCAAGGCCCCGGTGGGCGAAAAGCGCCTGGTATCGGTATTGATGAACGCCGTTACCGACAAGGGCGATACCCGTATTGCCTACACCATGCGCAAGGGCCGCAAATCGGGCCAGTGGAAACTCGTTAATGTGGTGCTCAACGGGGTCAATATGGGCAAAACCTTTGCCGGCCAGTTCGATGAGGCCATGCGCCAGAATGGCAACGACCTAGACAAGGTCATTGCCAACTGGGGTGAGGGCAACGAAGTCGCTGAGGCGGTCGCCGAGAGCGCTAAAAAAGGTGAAAAATAGCCCATTTTTAATTAGACTAGCGGGCTTTTACAGGGGCCCGCTATGCAAGCCGAACAAATCCAAGCACTGATCGAATCCCAGCTGTCTGACTGTCAGGCCGCAGTAGAGGTCGACGGTAGCCATATCGCACTCACCATCGTCAGCCCAGACTTCGAAGGGCTCAGCAAAGTTAAGCGTCAGCAGAAGGTCAATGCCATCTTGTTCGACGCCATTACCAGCGGCGCCATTCACGCCATCGACCGCATCGACGCCAAGGCGCCGACTGAGATTTAACCCGCCCCTGGGCCCTTACTGGAAGAATTATGGATAAACTGATCGTTCACGGCAGCGACCCCCTCGATGGGGATATTCGCATCTCTGGGGCAAAAAATGCCGGCCTGCCAATTTTGGCCGCCACCCTGCTGGCCGATGGGCCCATGCATATTTGCAATTTACCCCACCTCAACGATATCACCACCATGTTGGCGCTGTTGCGCTGTATGGGGGTGGGCGTCACCATCGACGAGCGTATGTGTGTTGAGGTAGACCCCAATTCCATCACCGATTACACCGCCCCCTACGACTTGGTAAAAACCATGCGCGCCTCGATTCTGGTGCTGGGGCCAATTTTGGCCCGCCACGGGGTGGCCAATGTGTCCTTCCCCGGTGGTTGTGCCATCGGCAGCCGCCCGGTGGATATTCACCTGCGCGGGCTGGAGGCCATGGGTGCCGAGATTGAAGTGTGCGACGGCTATATCCGCGCGCGCAGCAATGGCCGTCTCAAGGGTGCCCATATCTTTATGGATACGGTGACCGTGGGCGGTACCGAGAACCTGCTGATGGCTGCGGTATTGGCCGATGGTAAAACCGTATTGGAAAACGCCGCGCGCGAGCCCGAGGTAGTTGACCTAGCCAATTGCCTGATCGCCATGGGCGCCGAGATCGAAGGCGTGGGCAGCGATACCCTGGTGATCCACGGTAAACAGCGCCTCCATGGTTGCACCTTCCATGTGATGCCCGACCGGATTGAGACCGGCACCTTTTTGGTGGCGGCCGCTGCCAGTCGGGGCAAGGTTAAGCTGCGCGATACCCGCGCCGATATTCTCGAATCGGTTCTGCTAAAGCTCGAAGAAGCCGGTGCCCATTTGAGCACTGGCGATGACTGGATTGCACTGGATATGAAGGGCAACCGCCCCAAAGCGGTCAATATGCGCACCGCTCCATACCCGGCTTTCCCCACCGATATGCAGGCCCAATTTACCGCCATGAACGCGGTGGCCGAGGGCACTGGCACGGTGGTTGAAACGATTTTTGAAAACCGTTTGATTCAAGTGCACGAGCTAAACCGCATGGGTGCGGATATCAAACTGGAGGGCAATACCGCCATTGTCACCGGGGTAGAGCGCTTAAAGGGTGCGCCGGTGATGGCCACCGATTTGCGCGCCTCGGCCAGCTTGGTAATTGCCGGCTTGGTGGCCGATGGCGAGACCTTGATCGATCGCATTTACCATATTGATCGCGGTTACGAGTGTATTGAAGAAAAACTGCAACAGCTCGGTGCCAATATTCGTCGGGTACCCGATTAACGTAAGGCGTTAGCAGTAAAACGTGAAGCGTGAGAAAAAACATGTTAACCATAGCCTTAACCAAGGGCCGCATTTTAAAAGAGACCCTGCCACTGCTGGCCAGTGCGGGGATTGAACCGGCCGAAGATATTAGCGCCAGTCGCAAGCTGCAATTTGCCACCAACCAGGACGATGTGCGCCTGCTGGTATTGCGTGGTGTGGATGTGCCCACTTATGTACAATTTGGTGCCGCCGATTTGGGCGTTGCCGGTAAAGACACTTTGATGGAGTCGGGCAGCGACCATTTGTACGAGCCTTTAGATTTGGGCATTGCCCGCTGCCGTTTAATGACCGCAGGCATAAAGGGTGTGGCGCCTAAGCCCGGCCGCATTAAGGTGGCCACCAAATACGTCAATGTGGCCAAGCGCTACTACGCCGCCCAGGGCCGCCAGGTGGATATTATTAAACTCTACGGCGGCATGGAGCTGGCGCCGCTGATGGAGCTGGCCGATGAGATTGTGGATATTGTCGATACCGGCAATACCCTGGTCGCCAATGGGCTTGAGGCCCGTGATCATATTGCCGATATCAGCTCGCGTATTATCGTCAATAAAGCCTCCATGAAAATGAAACACCGCCAGATCGAGCAGCTGCTCGATGCGATTGCCCAAGTGGTATAGAAAAAGCGGTATAGAAAAAGCGGTATAGAAAAGGTTAAGCCCCATGTCTTGCAAGATCGCCCGCCTAGATGCCAATGCCAACAATTTTCAGGCCCAGCTGCAACAGCTGTTGGCCTGGGATTCGGTTTGTGACCCCGCCGTCGACAGTGCGGTAGCGCATATCCTGGCCGAGGTAAAACAGCACGGCGATAAAGCAGTGGTGGGTTTTAGCAATCAGTTTGATCGCCTCGCGGCCAACAGCATCGATGAATTGGTGGTGCCCGCGGCCGAGCTGCAGCGCGCTTTAGCGGCTATTCCCGCCGCACAGCGCAGCGCGTTGGAGCAGGCAGCTGCGCGGGTGCGCAGCTACCACGAACACCAGCGTCAGGATTCCTGGCAGTACACCGAGGCCGATGGCACGGTGCTGGGGCAACAGATTACCCCGCTTGATCGGGTGGGTTTGTACGTGCCCGGTGGCAAGGCCAGCTACCCCTCCTCGGTGTTGATGAACGCTATTCCCGCCAAAGTCGCCGGGGTACCCGAGCTGATTATGGTAAGCCCCACACCGGGTGGCGAGGTCAACCAACTGGTGCTGGCCGCAGCGGCCATTGCCGGGGTGGATAAAGTGCTTCGCATCGGTGGCGCCCAGGCGGTGGCAGCCCTGGCCTACGGGACTAAAAGTATCGCCAAGGTCGATAAAATAGTGGGGCCGGGCAATATCTACGTGGCCACCGCCAAGCGCGCGGTATTCGGCCAGGTGGCCATCGATATGATTGCCGGGCCATCGGAAATTTTAATTTACTGTGATGGCCAAACCGATCCCGATTGGATCGCCATGGATTTATTTTCCCAGGCCGAGCACGACGAGCAGGCTCAATCGATTTTAATCAGCGAAGACGCGGCCTTTCTCGATCAGGTCCAGGCCAGTATCGATAAATTGTTGCCGACGCTGGAGCGCCGTGCCATTGCGCGTCAGTCCTTAGAGGGGCGCGGCGCCTTAATCCAAGTGGCCGACCAAGCCCAGGCGCTGGAGTTAATCAATTACATTGCGCCCGAACACCTGGAGCTATCGGTGGCCGACCCCGATGCGCTACTGAGTTCTATTCGCCACGCCGGCGCCATCTTTATGGGCCGCTATACCGCCGAGGCGGTGGGCGATTACTGCGCTGGCCCCAATCATGTGTTGCCCACCTCGGGCACGGCACGCTTTTCCTCGCCGCTTGGGGTCTACGATTTTCAAAAGCGCAGCTCGTTGATTAAATGCTCGGCCGAGGGCGCCTCCGCCCTGGGCAAAATTGCCTCGCCCCTGGCTCGGGGCGAATCCCTAGAGGCCCATGCGCGCTCCGCCGAATACCGGATATTGGATTAACTCAGTATCGCGGCGTGATAGTTTCGTTAGCTTTCCTTTTTAGAATTTCCACTAGGGCACCTCTGAATAACTCGATGATGCGCAGCGCGCCTTGCAGCTGTACGCTTTAGGATCCCGCTGAGCATCATCGAGTTATTCAGAGGTGCCCTAGGCTATTAAGGGCTGAGCTAAAAAGGACATTGTTATGCACACACTCCCCGCACTGTATTACCGTTTAATCGGCGGCTTGCGCCACCTCGACGGTTTGCCGCCCCTGGCCCTGCGCCTATACCTTGCCCCCATTTTTATCGCCGCCGGGCTGCATAAACTCAACAATATCGAGGATATCGCCGCTTGGTTTGGCAACCCCGATTGGGGCCTGGGGCTGCCGGCGCCCGAGCTAATGGCCTATCTGGCCGCTTATACCGAGCTGTTGGGGGGCTTGGCCCTGGTATTGGGTTTGGCGACGCGCTTGGTATCAATTCCGTTGCTGATCACCATGTTGGTGGCGGCACTAGCGGCCCATTGGGATAACGGCTGGTTTGCCATTGCCCCTTCTAACCCCGATACCAGTATTGCCACGGTGTTAGAGCCGATTGGTTTTCCCGGCGCCAAACAGAGCCTGGAAAACAGTCTGGAAGTGGCCAATAGGCTGGGGCGGGCTCGGGATATCCTGGGCGAGCACGGCAATTACGATTGGCTGACCGCTAAGGGCAGCCTGGTGGTGCTTAATAATGGCATTGAGTTTGCGGCCACCTATTTTATTATGCTGCTGGTGCTGCTGTTTAGCGGCGGCGGGCGCTATGTCAGCGTTGATTATTACCTGAGTCGCCTGCTGCCCCCTTCTTTAGCAAAGCCCTGATCTACACAGGCATTAAATTTAGATCGGTTGTGATATACTGCGCCGCTTAATTTATCCACAATAGGGCTGTATTTTGATCGGCAGGTTGTTTAAGCAAAAAAATTCCGAATCTGAGCCGGCGCCCAGCGCTGCCAAAGGTGCTACTAAGGGCGCAGCAAAAGGCGCCGCCAAGGGCGGCAAAGCCTCTGGCCAAGCTAAAGCCAAAGGCCCTAAAGGCGACAAACAGGTTAAACAGGTTAATAGTAAGCCGGCCAATAAAGACGGCGGCAGCCAAAAGCCACGGCGTCAAAAGCGCGCCCCCAAGGCCCCCAAAAAACCCTGGGATATCAGCCAGTTTCAGGTGCCCGAGGCCGAGGGTAAAACCCGCTTTCACGACCTGAAACTTCACAACGACCTTATGCACGGTATTGCCGACCTCGGTTTCCAGTACTGCTCGCCAATTCAGGCCCAGTCGCTGCCCCATTCTTTAGATGGCCACGATGTGGTGGGCAAGGCCCAGACCGGTACCGGTAAAACTGCTGCCTTTTTGCTGACCATTATCGATGATCTGCTGCGCAACCCGATCGAGGGTGAGCGCTTTGCCGGCGAGGCGCGGGCCTTAATTATTGCTCCAACCCGCGAGCTGGTGATTCAAATTGCCGACGATGCCAAGGCCCTGGTCAAACACACCGATCTCAAGGTGCACACTTTGGTGGGCGGTATGGATTACACCAAGCAGCAGCGCAAGTTGGAAAACTCCTTGGTTGATATTTTAGTCGCCACCCCCGGCCGGCTGTTGGATTTTTGCGGCAACCGCGATGTACACCTCGACCAAATTGAAATTATGGTGATCGACGAAGCCGACCGCATGTTGGATATGGGCTTTATCCCCCAGGTGCGCCGGATTATTCGCCAGACACCGAAAAAAACCCACCGCCAAACTCTGTTGTTCTCGGCCACCTTTACCCAGGATGTGCTCAACTTGGCCGAGCAGTGGACCATTGACCCGGTGATGATCGAGATCGAGCCAGAGAGTGTGGCCACCGATACGGTGACCCAAAAAGTCTATTTAATGGCGACCGATGAGAAGTACAAATTGCTTTATAACGTCTTACAGCAAGATGATGTGGACAGTTTGATTGTGTTTGCCAACCGCCGCGACCAGTGCCGGCGCCTGCACGAAAAGTTGGAAGATCACGGCTTTAAGGTTGGTATTCTCTCCGGCGATGTGCCCCAAAACAAACGGGTTAAAACCCTAGAGGGCTTTAAAACCGGCGATTTAAAAGTGCTGGTGGCCACCGATGTGGCCGGCCGGGGTATTCATATCGACGGCATCAGCCATGTGGTCAACTACACCTTGCCCGAAGAGCCTGAAGACTATGTACACCGCATCGGCCGCACCGGCCGCGCGGGCAAAACCGGCACCTCGATCAGCTTGGCCTGTGAAGACGATGCCTTGCGCTTAGAACCCATCGAGCAATTGCTGGGGGATAAACTCAACTGCGAAGTGCCGCCGGAAGAGTTATTAGCCGATCACCCACCCCTGCCGCGACGCAAGCGCCCAGAGCGGGATGACCGCCGCGGCGGTGGTCATCGCAGTGGCGGCAATCGCGGTGGTGGCGGCCGAGGCCGAGGCGGCCCGCGCCGACGTTAGTTTAACTTAAAGCGGTAAGTGAGCCTTAGCTTCTCTTGCCGCCATACTCCCGTATGTTCCGCTATCGTTGGCAACATAACCCGGTTTGAGGAGTGGGGGGCACTTTCTCCGTTCCAAAAGCGCTGCATCCAGCAGCTGGCCCCCGTTTCATCCAGAAGCCTATTCACTGCGAAAGTACCCCCCGCCCCTCAGGCTGGGTTCCGCCCCCAAAGTAAAAAAGCGGCAAATTTATGCCGCTTTTAGATTATTAGCGCAGGTTAATAATGGTCTGGGTAGTCTGGTTGGCGGTTTCAATGGTTTTGGCGTTGGCCTGGTAGTTGCGCTGGGCGATGATCAGGTCGACCAATTCGGTGGAGAGGTCGACATTGGAATCCTCCAGGGCATTGGCTTTTACCGAGCCCAGGCCGCCACTGCGCGGTGCCGAAACAACCGGCACGCCCGATTCATAGCTTTCCGCCCACATGGTATTGCCCTGCGGGTTTAAACCCTGGGTATTGGTAAAGTTTGCCAGCGCGACCTGGCCCAAAGCTTGAGATTCCTGGTTGCTAAAGCGGGCGAAGATAACACCGTCTTCGCTGATATTAAGGCCGGTCAGGCGGCCGGTGGCAAAGCCATCTTGGTCGACAGTCTTGACCGTGAACTTATCACCAAACTGAGATGATTTGCTCATATCAATGGAAAAATTAGACGTTGGATTGGGCGATGGTACCGGCGCTACCCCGCCCTCTAGTACGGGCAGTGGCTTCAACGTACCCAATGGGTTGCCTTCGCTGTCCAGCGGAGTCCAGTTGGAAATTAACACCACATCGGAAAGAGCCTCGTTAAATTCGCCGTTTTCCTTAAAGTGCAGATCAAAAGTAGCGCGGGTAGGCTCAAGATTTTGTGGCGGCGCCGCCGCTGGATCTGGATCGCCCACTTCTTTACCATCAATGGTGACCACCATCTGCCAGTGGTTGGGGGAGCTACCGGGCACACTGGGGTCGTATTTTTGTTTTACAAAATACTGATTCATGGTGTGGGGGTTACCCAGGCTGTCAAAGATTTTAACCGCGGTGGTGTGGTTGTAGCTCTTGGGATCATTGGGGTCAAAGGGATTAAGCACCACATTTTCAAAGCTGATGGAGTTAAAGGGCTCGAACAAGCCCAGGGCCGGTGGGTTTAAGTTGCTCACACTAAAGCCATCTTCCAGCTGAATATCTATTTTACCGCCCACCACAATGGAGTTGCCATCGGCATTGGTGGCCGTGGCGTTGACCAGGGAAGAATCGGTATCAATCTCAATGATTTGGCTGGGCGCATCATCGTTGCCCACAATCTCTATAGCGGTACCATCGTCACCAGCGGTTAGAGAGAACTTTAGGTCGTGACCGATACTGGATGTAATCACCAGGTCACCGGCATCATCGACCTCGGCACTAATACCCACCAAGGTGGTATCACTGAGGTTATTAATCTGGGTTTCCAGGCCGGCAATATCGTCGGCGTTAAGGGTGACGCCATTTAACGCCAGCTCCATATTATTGGCGGGGTTGCTAAAGGTTGCCGCCAGTATCTTGGCCTCGGTAGAAGCCTTGGCGGTTACACCCGCCAGCGCATTTAACTCGGCCGATGTGGCTGCGGCAGTGGCAGATTTAGTACTGGTGTAGGTTACCACCGAGCCGTCGGGGCTGGTTACGTCCACCGACTGGGCGGGATAGCCGTTATTCACCGCCGGGGTGCCAGAGCTATTATTCAAGGGTAGGCTGCCCAGGCCAATCTGACCAACGTTGGCATTGCCATTGTCGATGGTTAGCTGGGAGGGTTCACCCTCCTTCAAGGCGCGGAACTCTATATGAAAGTTACCGCCGCCGTCGTTAACCGCTACGGCCTGCACATCAATAGCCGTTTGCGGCTGTGTGGGCGCGGAAATTTGGGCATTGATAACATTCACCAAGGTACGCACATCATTGTAGTTATTAATGTTACTGGGCAGACCCTTGGAGCTATCTAAGGCGATACTGACGGTACCATTATTGCCAGTTTCGGCATTGCTCAGGGTAATATCAAAGGTAATATCATTCGCTGAAAAATCAAAGCCCCCGGCTGGGAAAGCGCTAGAAGTACCGTCGATTTGGGTACGAGTAGGGTCGGTGATGCCCACCTGGGATACGGCCACCGAGTTGCCATCGGTAGAAAATTTGGTGCCGATACGCTCCAGTACCTTTTCGTTTGCATCCAGGTTTACGCCCGACTCCACACTGCTGGTTTGCTGGGGCTGCTGCAAGCTGGCATCAATGCGCAAGTTCTCTAAAATACCGGTGGGCTTACCGGTGCTATCAACCCCAAAACCTTGCAGATTGGCGCCGGTATTGGTAATCACATAACCTTCGTTATCCAAGCCGAAGGTACCCGCACGGGTATACATCTGCTCGCCACCCTGGTTGACAATAAAGAAGCCGTCGCCGCTAATGGCCATATCTAAGGCGTTGGTAGTGTCGTTGATATTACCCTGCTTAAACTGCTGGGCAGTGGCCTGTAGGCCCACACCAGAACCCGGTCGGTTGGCGACAGAGCCGAACAATTGGTTGGAATACACATCGCCAAATTCCGCGCGCGAATGTTTAAAACCCACTGTACTGGCGTTGGCAATATTGTTACCGGTAATCGACAGGTCAGAGTTTGCCGCCCGGATACCGCTGAGACCAATATTAAAAGACGATGACATAATAGACTCCTAATTCTGTTGCTGCTAATCAAGTGAGGCGGCTGCCCTACTGATTAATTTGCTCAATATCGCTAAAGGCGACCGAACCCATGCCTTTCAAGTTTAGGGTTAATTGGTTGTTTGTACCCAGGGTGACACTGCTCACCATGGCACTTAATGAAGTATCAAACTGCTCATTTTTACCGGCGACGGTGCCGCTCAAACGAAACTGGTATTCGCCGGCCGGCACCTCATCTAGGCCCGATTTCCAATCCAGCAGCTCACCATTTAATTCAAGTTGCTTGCCGTCCCAGCGGAAGTTGTGATCGCCCTCAGGCAGTGAACCCAGCGGCACCCGGCCAACCACATTGCCGCCTTTAGCGCTTATGGTTAGCTCCACATCACTGGACGAGGTTGGCAGCTTACCCACCCCGGAAACCACCCCGCCCTGGGCCAGCAAAGCAGAGCTGGCCGGCACGGTGACTGAGCGCCCCACCAGGGAGGACGCTTGCAGAGCCTGGTTGGATTGAAAGCTATTGGCAAAACTGTCGAAGCGACTGTTTAGATTATCCAGCGACTCGACACTGCTAAACTGGGCCAGCTGCGCTACAAACTCACCGTTTTCGGTGGGGTTTAGGGGGCTCTGATTTTTTAACTGGGCCACCATTAACTCCAAAAATGCGTCTTTACCCAGCTCATTATTGGCCGGTTCCGCCGCTTGCTTGGCGCCACTGTTATTGGCCGAGCCTTTAATTAAACTGCTCAAATAAGCGTTGTCTTGAATGCTGCCGGTACTCATCGTTCTCTACCCATTGAAACTTGTCGTTAAGGCTTACTGACCTAAAGTCAGCACCCGCTGTACCATTTGTTTTGCCGAGTTGGCCACTTCCACATTTACCTGGAAAGAGCGCGAGGCGGCGATCATATTACTCATCTCTTCCACCACATTGACGTTGGGGTAATAGACATAACCCTCTTCATCGGACTTTGGGTGGTGTGGCTCGTAGCGGCGCTGCAGCGGTGCATCACTCTCGACAATACCCGCAACCTGCACGCCGGCACCGGCGGGCATGCCGTCATCGAGCGTATCAAAATCAATATTCATGGCATCGCGCTGGACCGCCGCAAACACCGGGTGACGGCCGCGGTACACCTGATCGATACTGGAGCTGGCGGACTGGGCATTGGCCAGGTTACTGGCGGTAGTGTTGAGGCGCACGGTTTGCGCGTTCATGCCTGAACCGGCGATATTTAAAATACTATTCAAAGACATTTACCCTACTCCTAATCGCCGCGAATGGCCGTCATCAGGCCTTTAAATTTGCCGTTCAAAAACTGGAAACTGGTCTGGAAAGCCAAGGCGTTTTCCATGTACTTGCCGTGCTCTACATGGGCCTCAACGGTATTACCGTCGATCGACGGGGCCAGAGGGTTGCGGTATAGCAGGTTCTCATCACCAGCAACAGTGGCCCCGCCCGGGCGGTGGCCACTGTTGCTGGTGTTCATTTCCAGGCCGCGGTTTTGGCGGGCGCTGGCATTTTGCAACATGGCGTTAAAGTCGAGGTCGCGGGCCTTGTAGTTGGGGGTATCCGCATTGGCCAGGTTCTCGGCCAGCACCTCGGCGCGCTGGCCGCGCAGGCGCAGGGCCGTGTCGTGAATACCTAAGGCGTTTTGAAAACTAATTGCCACTGTTGCTTCCTCGTCATTGCCGCCCCCGGCAGACCCGGGTGGCGTTTGAGAGGATAAGAGCAATTAGCCTGCCAACTTTGGTGAAAATAACGTAGGCTTTTGTTTTTATTGAATTATTTTTAATTGACTAAACTGACAGAGAGAATTCGACAGGACCTGACAGAGGCAAAGCGGCAAAGCTTTTCCCCCCACCCAGTTAGCGCAAGTTACGCCAATAAACGCGAGCCAAGTTAGATGTAGGGCCTTGGGGTGGCAACAAAAGTACCATAGTCTTTAGTCTTTGCGACGATAACAAATCCCAGGGCGACAATTGATCATCTCAAAC
>JAOXRV010000280.1 GCA_025800435.1 Cellvibrionaceae bacterium
AGGGCCAGTGCCGACAAGGGGTCGGGTTTAAGCTCTGGTAAATCAGCGGCAGCACGGCCTCAAGGCTGGAGAGGTCAAATAGGGGCATAGTCATCACCTTTATAGTCCGCGACTAGCTTATCCAATTAATGACATTTGTCACCCCCAATTGCTGACAAAGCTCTCTAAGCAAAAGCCCGGCCAAAGCCCATACTGGCACCACCTTAAACAACAGCACTAGAGAGCTAAACCATGAAGAAAACACTAATCAGCCTTAGCCTAATCGCCCTGAGCCAACTCAGCCTGGCCGACCAAGCCACCATCGATGCCATTGAAACGGCCAGCCGCACTATGGCAATAAGCGAGTTAACTCAGCTCAGCCAACAACACAGTGGCTACGATGGCAGCCTGGCCCGCTACCGACTGGCCATGGCCGAGTACTTACGGGGGGCAAGTGAGTCGGCCCAAGATCAGCTTAACCAGGCCATGACCGAACTGCAGACACTCACCGAACGCGAGCCAGATAACGCCGAGGCCTGGGCCCTGCTCAGCCACGTTTACGGGACCCAAATTACTTTTCAACCATTAAAAAGCGCCTATTACGGCCCCAAAGTCGGCAGCAGCATTGCCAAAGCCAAAACACTGGCACCGAATAACCCACGCGTTTATTTGGTTAGCGGTATCAGCGACTATTTCACCCCCGCCATTTTTGGCGGCAGTAAACAGGGCGCAGTAAGCAAACTCAGCGAGGCTATTAAACACTATGCCGCCGATGAAGGCTCTGGCTATCACTGGGGCTTGGCCGAGGCCTATGTATGGCGCGGCCTGGCTAAGCTGGAGCTGGGCGACACCCCACGCGCCCTTGACGATTGGCAGCGAGCGCTAGAGCAACAACCGGACTACCCCTGGGCGCAGCAATTGGCTCAAAAACATCAGGCTCATTAATGCACAAGCGCCAGTGGCCTGGCCCACTGGCGCCACTCACACTATAATCGCACAAACTTGGGGGAAGACCATGTCTCAATCATTTATGCCCAGCCTACACAGCCCCAAATACAACCAATGGAATGTCTACGGCGTTGTATTTTCGCTATTTTATTTCCTGCCCTTTTTGTATATGGATGTAAAAAGGGAAATTATACAAACGATACTGATCATTGCCGCCTACGGCGTTTTTTT
>JAOXRV010000521.1 GCA_025800435.1 Cellvibrionaceae bacterium
GTTTGTAGCTCGGTATTAATAATATCCAATGCGGCCTGGTTGCGGCCGCCGGCGGCAGCCTGGGTGTGCCAGTGGGAGCCAATAATGCCGTTAACCCGGCTAACCAGCCCCCAAGGGGCCGATTCATTGGCTGCACCTTTAACCTTATCGCCGTACAGTGCCTCGCGAATATCCAGCAACTCGCCGCGCAGGGCGCGGGCCTTGGCCGAATCCGCACTCACATCGAGCGTCGCCACTTCATAGGCCTTAAACAGATGACCCAGGTGTTTTTCCATATCCTGCAACTGGCGTGAGGCGGTTAACACCTTGGCGTGTGCCTTGGCGGTCTGTTGCTGGAAGGCCAACAAAGCCGCACGATCTTTGGCCTGCAGCACGCCGATACCCAGTTCGGTTAAGGCAAAGCTCTGGGCCGGTGCCAGGGCGCTTAACTTACCCGCCTCTTGCTTAAACAGCTGGGCGGTGTACTGGCCCGGCAAGGCCAAGGGCGCATTGGGGGTTTTGCCCCAGGGGCTGGGCTTGGATTGTTTCAGACTGATCGGGGCAATCGACTCGTGGCGAAAATCCCAGTTGACCTGCTGCATACCTTTGCCGGTTTTGGCGGCCACTTTGCGCACTACCCTGCCGTCGCTGTCGCTAATTTGCAGCCACAACTTGGGGGTTTCTTCGCGGGCTTCTTGGCGCAGCGCATCCCAGCTTGGGTAGGGGGTATCGGCGCCGTCTTTTTGCAGTTTGGCCTCGGCCTTTTGGCGCTTGGCCTTTAGGCTTTGCAAACCGTCGCGCAGATAATAGCGAAAGGCCACACCGTATTCGGGGTTGGGGGCAATAAAGAAGTTATCGCCCATCATGCCCTTATCACTGCTGTAGCCGCCCCAGCGGCGGGTTTCCATATAGATGGGGGTATCCTTCACTGGGAACAAAGTGGCCGCGCTGTCTTTTAAGCTGGCCTCTTTGGTGCGCAGGGGCGAGTAATCGTCAAGGATATAAATGCCCCGGCCGAAGGTGCCAAACAACAAATCGTTTTCACGCCGCTGAATCTCTAGATCGCGCACGGCAACCGTGGGCAGGCCTTTAAAGGGCTGCCAGTTGTCACCGCCATCCTGGCTAAAGAAGGCGCCGTACTCGGTACCCACAAACAGCAGATCGGGGTCGACATGGTCTTCCATAATGGTGTGCACGGTACCGCGCTGGGGCAGGTTGCCGGCGATAGACTTCCAGCTTTTGCCGAGGTTATCCGAACGCAGTACATAGGGCTTTTCATCGCCGCGCTTGTGGTTATCAAATACCGCAAACACCGTATCTTTAGCGTGGCGGGAAAACTGTAAATCTTCCACCAGGCTCATATTGGGCACGCCCTTAAATTTTTCTTGCTTGCGCCAATTGGCACCGCCGTCTTGGCTAAAGTGAATTAAACCATCGTCGCTACCGGCTACCAGCAGGCCCTCTTGCAAGGTGCTTTCGTCTAAAGCAATTAAAGAGCCATAAATAGAAGTGGAATCATTTTTGGCAATGGCATCCACACTCCACACCCGGTCCATCACCTTGAGCTTATTGCGATCGAGGTTGCGGCTTAAATCAGCGGAGATGGCCTGCCAGCTATCGCCGCGATCTTCCGAACGGAATAGCTTTTGGGCGCCGTAGTAAATGCGCTCGGGTTTGTGCGGGCTAATTAACAGCGGCGCGTTCCAGTTCCAGCGCA
>JAOXRV010000296.1 GCA_025800435.1 Cellvibrionaceae bacterium
ACCTACCGAGCGCATCACAATCAGCCCATTTAGGTGCGGTGCATCGCTACATACGCTGTGTGCAGGTTGCGTATCGATAAAAGCTTCATCCACGATGAGCCAACCACCACGGCGAGCAAGATGCGTATGCCAGCGCAATAGTTGTTCAGGCGTCCAGCGCTGCGCTGTTGGGTTGTTGGGATTGATAACAACGAGCACATCAATGTGGTCCAACCACGCAACATCATCCAACGGAAAGCTGGCAAAGCGTTCTACACGGTGGCCCGATAGCGCCCAACGATAGCCATGCTCTTGGTAGCTGAAGTCCAAAACCGCCACGTTCGCAATACCACAGAGCTGCCTGCGTAGCTGCGGTAGTGCCTGTATCGCCATCTGGCTACCAGCGACGGGCAGCAAAGCGTCGCATTGATAGTAGGCTTTCGCAGCGGCTTCTAAGCCGTCGTTTGGCTCGGGTAAACGATGCCACACCGCTAGCGGTATATCTGGCGGTTGCCATGGTTGGGGGTTAAGCCCTGTCGAGAGGTCTAACCAGTCGGTGATCTCTGGGTGGCGCTGCATCGCTTCAATTAAGCGGCCACCATGGCTTGGCGCAGGGTTCATAGCCCGCTCTCCAGAAAACCTATGGCAAATGCTGCAGCAATCCATAGTAGCAGGGTGTGTTTCACCAGCTGTAGCGCGGCTAAAATGCTATCGGCATCGGGTGCTTTGCCCTCGCCCATCACTGGCTTTTCAACGCACTGGCCGTGGTACCAGGTTGGCCCGCCTAGCTCGATCTGCAGCGCGCCCGCGCCTGCACACATCACAGGCCCGCCGTTGGGGCTTGCACAAAGATGCGCTTGGGTTTTCCAGCAAC
>JAOXRV010000522.1 GCA_025800435.1 Cellvibrionaceae bacterium
GGGCCGGATTAAGCGTTTAAGTGTAGCGGTGGTGCTAGACGATAAAGTAGTTGCCGGTGCCAACGGTGAAAGCCAGCGCCAGCCCTGGAGTCAGCAAGAGCTGGATCGCATGAGCATTCTAGTCAGGGATGCGGTGGGCTATTCCGCCGCCCGGGGCGACAGTGTCAGTGTATTAAATTCACCGTTTGTAGTGAAAGACGGTGTAATGCTGGAAGAGGCGCCGGTTTGGGAGCAGCCCTGGTTTGGCAATCTGACCAAGCAGGCCGTGGGTTTGATTATTATACTGATCTTAGTGTTGGGCCTGTTGCGGCCACTGCTGAAAAACCTGGCCGAGTCTGGCCGCCTGCGCCGAGAGGCGGAAGAAGCCGCCGAACTGGCTGACCTGGCCGCAGTGGAGATGGAAGGCTTCGACTCGCTATCTGAAGACGCCGTAACCCTAACCGGTGGCGAGACCCTACAGCTGCCCAGTCCAAATGAAAGTTACGAGGCCCAGCTCAATACTATTAAAGCCATGATTGCCGAAGACGCCGGCCGTGTGGCGCTGGTATTAAAAGCCTGGGTAACCGAAGAAGAATAAGGAGCCGGCCATGGCCGATGACAACACCGAAGACAGAGGCAAGGCCATTGCCGAGGCCGCTTCGCGCAGCTCCCTAGAGCAGGCCGCCATTATGCTGATGGCCCTGGGCGAGGCGGACGCCGCCGAAATTTTAAAGCACCTGGGCCCCAAAGAGGTTCACCGGCTGGGCTCGGTCATGACCGATCTTGGCTATATCCACCAAAAAGAGGTGGAAGTGGTGATGGGTAAATTTCTCGACGATGTCAAATCCTTGACTGGTCTTGGTGTTGGCTCGGACGATTATATTCGCAAGATGTTGGTGGCCGCCCTGGGTGAAGATAAGGCCGGCAGTTTAATCGATCGTATTTTAATGGACGGCAATACCGCCGGTCTCGATACCCTGCGCTGGATGGAACCGCGCTCGATCGCCGATATTATTCGAGACGAACACCCGCAGATTCAAGCCATTGTGGTGGCCTATTTAGATCCTGACCAGTCTGCCGAAGTGCTCAGCTTTATGCCCGAGAAAGTGCGCCTGGATATTATGATGCGGGTCGCCTCACTGGATACGGTACAGCCCTCGGCCCTGCAAGAATTCAACGATATTCTGGAGAAGCAATTCTCCGGCAGCGCGACCTCCCAGGGCAAGGATATGGGTGGCTTAAAAGTGGCGGCCGAGATTATGAACAATATCGGTGGCGCCATCGAAACCGAACTGATGGAAGCCATCAAGGAAGTGGACGAGCAGATGTCGGTGCAGATCCAAGATCTTATGTTTATTTTCGACAACCTGGAGGAAGTGGACGATCGCGGTATTCAGGCCCTGCTGCGCGAAGTTTCCTCGGACATGTTGATCACTGCACTGAAAGGGGCCGATGTGGCGCTACAGGAAAAAATCTTCAAAAACATGTCCAAGCGCGCCGCCGAGCTATTGCGCGACGATCTGGAAGCCAAGGGCCCAGTGCGCTTGTCCGAGGTGGAAACCGCGCAGAAAGAAATTTTGGTTATCGCCCGTCGCATGGCCGATGCAGGCGAGATTGTACTCGGTGGCGGCGGCGAGCAGATGCTCTAATATTGGGGGCAGCGTAAGGTATAAACTATGAATCCCGGCGCCGATAATAAACCCGACCCAGGCCCTGTCGCCCAGCCAGAAAGCGGTGAAGTGCACAGCTGGGTGTTGCCCAGTTTTGATGCTGAGCAAGACCAAATTATTGCCACTGAAGAGAAGCGGCGACAAGACCAAGCCGCGGCCGAGTTGGGTGAGGACGAGCTGGTTGAAGAAACCGAGCAAACGGTCGAGCCCCTAACCGTACAACAGTTGGAAGAAATTCGCTTGCAGGCCCATAAAGAGGGTTATCAGGCGGGTTACGATGAGGGCCATCACCAAGGCTTAAGCGCCGGTTTATCCGAGGGGCATGAGCAGGGAGAGCGCGAAGTGCGCCAGCGCCTGGAGCCCGAACTACAAGCCAATACCCAATTACTTGCCGACCTGGGCGCCCAGTTGGTACAGGTTTATGCAGAGCAACAGCAGCAACTGCAGCCCTTGGTGGAGCAAATGGTATTGGGCTTAGCACGACAATTTGTGGAGCGCGAAGTTAGCCAGGGCACAGAGTTTTTGCAGCAACTGATCAAACAGGGTATAGCCGCACTGCCCAGTAATGGTGAAGACATTACCATTGAGGTAAACCCCCAGCAGCGCCATGCCCTGGCGGCAGAATTATTTATTGACGAACTTAATTGGCAGTTACAGGAGAATCCAGAATTGGGCCTGTGGGACTGCCGCATAAGCACTCGGATCAGCCAGGTGCGCTTGGATTTTGAGCAGCGCTGGCAGACCTTGCTACAGCAGTTTGAGCAGGGGCGCCTGCAGGCCCAGAACATGCCGGTCGATACGCCGACACCGGCTGAGGCCTTGCCCGGCGATACGCCCGACAACAGCGAAGCGGTGCCCCCGTGCAACTGAGCCAGCACAATTTATTAAATCGCTTGCGCCAGCGCGCAAACTTGGCCGCCCCGGGCGCGTTTCAGTACCAGTATTTGGCCGAGGGCCGACTAACCCGCCTAGTGGGTATGACCTTAGAGGCCGAGGGGCTGCAGGCCAGCCTTGGCCAAACCTGCCAAATAATTAATAAAAGCGGCCATAGCGTCGAGGCGGAAGTGGTGGGGTTTAACGGCAGTAAAGTTTACCTAATGCCCATCACCCACTTTAGCGGAGTGGAACCGGGCGCTCGGGTTAAGCCGCAAAATGAAAGCGCGGCCATCCCCATTGGCGAGCAATTACTGGGGCGGGTGCTCAACGGTATCGGCCAGCCCATTGACGGCCTTGGCCCGGTCAAAGCCAAAGATTCTCTGCGCCTTATTCCCGAAATGATCAACCCGCTAGCGCGAGCGCCCATTGCAAACCCAATGGATGTGGGCATTCGCGCGATCAATGCTTTGTTGACCGTCGGCCAGGGCCAGCGCCTGGGTCTGTTTGCGGGCAGCGGTGTGGGTAAGAGTGTGCTGCTGGGTATGATGACCCGCTTTACCAAGGCCGATATTGTGGTGGTGGGGCTGATCGGTGAGCGCGGCCGCGAAGTAAAAGAGTTTATCGACCACAGCCTTGGCGCCGAGGGTTTAGCCAGGGCGGTGGTGGTGGCCTCACCGGCGGATGACGCCCCGCTAATGCGCTTGCGCGCTTCGGAGCTGTGCTGTCGAATCGCTGAATACTATCGAGACCAGGGCAAGAATGTGTTGCTGCTGATGGATTCTCTGACCCGTTACGCCCAGGCCCAGCGCGAGGTATCGTTAGCCATTGGCGAGCCACCGGCGACCAAGGGTTACCCGCCCTCGGTATTTGCCAAGCTGCCCCAGCTGGTTGAGCGCGCCGGCAATGGGCCCGAGGGCAGTGGTTCGATTACCGCGTTTTATACGGTGTTGACCGAGGGCGATGATCTGCAAGACCCGGTAGCCGATTCGGCCCGGGCGATTTTGGATGGCCATATTGTATTGTCCCGGCGCCTGGCCGAAGAGGGGGTATACCCGGCCATTGATGTGGAAGCGTCAATTTCGCGGGCTATGCCCAATATCGTTGCGCCCGAGCAATTGCAGCAGATGCAGGCGTTTAAGCGTTTATTGGCGACCTACCAACAAAATAAAGATTTAATCAGTATCGGTGCCTACCGCCAGGGCAGCAACCCAGAAGTGGATTTAGCAATTGAGCGTTTCCCCATGCTGCGCCAGTTTGTCTGCCAGGGCATGGCTGAGGCGATCGATTTCAGTACCGCACAATTGCACCTGGGGGCACTGCTACAGGGTAATAATGGAGCAGCCAGCTAGTGGCCGCGAAACGCGCTAAGCGCTTTGCAGTAGTGGTAGAGCTCAATCAGGCCGAACTTGATCAGATTGCCCAGCAGCTAGCCGAGCAAGAGCAGCGCCTATTGCAAGAGCGGGCCAAATATCAGCAGCTTGAAGATTATAAAAATGATTATTTTGCCAGTATCAATGCCGTCGCCAGTACCAATATTCAAGCCTTACAGCGCCAGCGCAGCTTTGTCGAGCGCATGGATGTGGCCTGCCGCCAGCAGCAGGGTTTAATTGATGAGCTGCAAACCCAGCGCCAGTCCGTGGTAGAGCTGTGGCAGCAACAGCAACAAAAAGTTGAAAAACTGCAGGAGTTACTGCAGCAGTATCAACAGCAGGAACAGCGCGAGGCGGATATTGCCGAGCAAAAAATGATAGATGACCTCGTCACCCAGCGAAGAGGGAGTAATAGTCTTTAAGACTGGCCTAAACAATGATAGATGTTTGTTAGATTTCTGGTTAGCATAGCTAGGGCAGCTCAGAATAACTCGGTCCCGCTGAGCGCCATTGAGTTATTAAGAGCTGCCCTAGAAATTGCTTCAGGGAATAATGATGAATGTTTCTCCTCTCAATCAAACCCTAATCGACGAGCTCAAGGCCCTGATGGGGGCTGATTTTAGCAGCTTGATCGAAACCTATATGCAAGACAGCCAGCAGCGCTTGGCGCAAATGGAAGTCGCACTGGCCCAAGGGGATATGGAGAGCCTGATCAGCAATGCCCACAGTTTAAAGGGCAGTAGTTCTAATTTAGGTGCCCGCCAAGTGGAACAGAGCTGTGCCACCCTGGTACACATGGGGCGTACAGGCAATTATACCGGCCTTAGAAACTTATTCGATGAGCTACAACAACACTACGCCAGTGCCTGCCAATACTTCCGTACCATGCAATAGCCGCCCGCCTTGGCACTGTCTTTGCACTTGTCTTTGCTGTTAGTTATTACCACCGTGTATTTAACCGCCCTGCGGCAACTGCTTGCCGCGTGAGCAAAGGAGCGAATCAGGCCTATGGCATCGATACCCAGTGAACTGCTACTGCTACCGGCACGTGAGTCGGCCGTTAACGCCAAGCCAGCAAGACCATCCCTGCCAGCGGCAAGCTTTGGTGAACAGCTGCACCAGGCCAGCACTGGCGGTCGCCAGCCCGATGATCAAAGGCCCGCGCCAGAGCCGCGAAGGCACAAACAGGACAAGCCCGAAGCCACACAGCCAGTGGCGCGTGCTGAAAGGCCCTCGGCGTCGTCACCAAGCGCGCCTGTGGATGCGGCCAAAGCGCCACAGGACACAACCGCTGCCAACACAGCGGATGCCGCTAGCGTGCAGCCAATGGACGATGGCACTGGCGCCTTGGAGCAAGGCAGTGTGTTGAGTTTAAGCGCTGAGCTATTGCAACAAGACCACAGCGTCAGTGATCTGGGCCTGGGTGTAGACTCAGGGCCATTGACAGCGGAGTTGCTGCCAATAGCTGAATTGCCCCTTGAGGAGGGCGGCGAGCCAGTGGCGGGTGATGAGCTGCTGGCACAGATGCGTAATCAGGTGGGTGCAGACCTAGAGGCAGCCTTATTGCCCGAGGCCGCTCAGTTGCAGCTGGTCAGCGGCGATATTGCCAAGACACAGCAGGCCTTAGGCGCGGGTGTGGCCACAGCCGCTGTCGCCACGGTCGGCCAGCTCTTGCCGCAAAAGCAGAATCTGGATCAGGCGCAGTCCCTTGACTTAGCCGCCGAGTTGGACCTGGAGGCCGGCCTGGAAGGCGAGGCAGAGCCGGCGTTTGAGTTAAAAAGTTTAGGTTTGAATGCGACTAAGGCAGGCAGCACTGAAAGTACAGGCAATAAGCCCACCGCCGAGGCCCTATTGCAGAGTTTAAGCGCCATAA
The DNA here is from genome assembly GCA_025800435.1 of Cellvibrionaceae bacterium. GTDB lineage: Bacteria > Pseudomonadota > Gammaproteobacteria > Pseudomonadales > Cellvibrionaceae > Pseudoteredinibacter. The sequence continues at coordinate 5,769 of JAOXRV010000522.1, forward strand.
AAAGCAGCGGTGCAGAGCAGGGCTACCAGCAGGCCAGTGGCGCCCAATTGGTGTATAGCCAGGGCCAGCTTACCGGCTTGCAGCACAGTTTTACCCTGCAGCGCGATGGTGCCGTACAGGGTCAAAGCTTAATGCAGAGCAATCTTAGCCAGGGCCAGTGGAGTGCCGAGGTGGCCGAGAAGGTGGCCTGGTTTTCTGCGCGTAATATCTCCACTGCCCAGATACGCCTAGACCCGCCTGAGCTGGGCAGCCTACAGATAAAAATCCAGCTCAATCAAGAACAGGCCCAGGTCAGCTTTAGCAGTCCCCACGCCAGTGTGCGCGAGGCCCTCGACCAAACGTCGGTGCGCCTACGCGAGCTGTTCGAGCAACAGGGTTTAGACCTGCTAGACGTCAATGTCGGCAGCGAGCAGAGCGAGGGCTTTGAAGGCGAAGAGGGCGGTTCAATGTTTGCCGATGCCGATCAAGCCGAGGCCGAGGTAGAATCCCAGGCGCCCCAGCAGCCCTTGCGGGCCAAAGGTTTGGTCGATTCTTACGCTTAGCTATCGATCGCCCCCCTTATGGGGCCCGGTTCAGGGCAATCCTAGCGGGCCCCGTTGTCAGTTTTGGCCATCTATCTATCCACACAAACCCTAAGCTCGCCAATCGACTATTCTCAAAAGAGCCCGATCCAGTAAAGAGCCTGAATAATGGCACGGCTCTTGCTCATCAAAATTGAGAACCCAGTAGTGTCTGGAATTTGACGGAGTACCCATGGCAGACGATGAAGCCCCAGCAGGCGGCGGTAAGAAGAAGTTAATAATTTTTATTCTGGTGGGGCTGATTTTAATCGGTGCCTCGGTTGGTGGCACCTTGTTTGCCCTGGGATTTTTTGACGCGGATAAAACGGAACAAAGCGAAGAGGAAGGCGGTGAAGGCGAAGAAGATTCAGAGGCGGTTGAGGAAGGCGAAGAAGGGGCGGGCGCTGCCGAGCCAACGCCGGCGGCTATCTATATCCCGTTAAAACCGCCCATTATCGTTAATTTTGAGGCCCGCGGTCGGCAG
>JAOXRV010000319.1 GCA_025800435.1 Cellvibrionaceae bacterium
CAGGCGGTAATACAACCGCCGCTGCCTGACTCAGTCATGGCCCAACTTTCGATCAAGGGGAAGCCAAAGCGCTGTTCAAAGCGCTGGTGATGACGCGGGTTTACCCCCGCACCAAAACCAAACTTAACCGCCAGCTTGCGCTCATGGGGACCGGCTTCAACATTCAGTAAAATGGCGGGCAATACGCCGAGGTAGTGAACAATGGTGGCCCCGCTCTCGGCCACCGCTTGCCACCAAGTGGACGGGGAAAAGCGGTCGAGCTGAATTAAGCAACCGCCACTGAGCACCATACCCATGGTGGAAACCGCCATGGCATTCATATGCACCAATGGCAACGGCGTTAACAATCGCTCGCGGCCCGGCTCAAGCTGAATTAAGCCGCCGACGGTTTGATACCAACGGCCAAATTCTAAAAAGTACTCATTGCTTAGAATACAGCCCTTGGGCTTGCCGGTGCTGCCCGAGGTGTACAGCAGCGCGCATTCGGTATCGGTATCACCACTCTGGACTTGTGCCGGGCTCGGTGCCTGGGGCAGCGAGCCCGGCTCGCTCTCGGCCATAACCGCCATACCATCACCGGCCTTGTGCAGCTGCGCTAGCCGCTCGGTCAGGGCTACACCCAGTACTGCCTCACTATCACTGAGCAAATAGCGAATCTCATCCTCTTGCATATCGCCGTTGATAGGCACCACCGAGGCACCGAGGCTATTGAGGGCAAACCAGTGGCTAAAAAATTGCTGCCGGTTTTCCAGCAGCAGCGCCACCCGGTGGCCACGGCCGTAGCCGGCAGCGGCATAGCGCGCGCGCCAAGCGGCCACTGCCTCGCCCAGCTGAGCGTAGCTAAGATCGACCGGCTGGCCTCCGTAGGCACCGGTGGCCAGGGCTGGAATATGCAAAAACGGACGCTCGGCAAAGCGAGCGATCGCCGCTTCGACGGCGGTAAATACTGTATTCATCACGGCTCCACTGTTTGGCTAAGCTGCTGGGGCAACTATAGGGGGCTGATCGTTATTATTGGCTTATTTAGCTTGATATTGGCTACCTTACCCCATATAAATATGAATTGGAATATATTTATATGTAAATTAATACTCCGAGCCCGGCCCACCCTGTTCCAACTGGTCTAGGCGCTGCTCCAATTTTTCCATCACCCGAAACAGATCCCGATACTCGGGCACATCCAAGCTGTGCAACAGCTGGGCCTCCCATTCCAGGGCGGTGGGCACTATCTGGCGGTACAGGGCCATACCCGCATCGGTGAGCGCCAGGTAATAGACCCGGTTATCCTGGCTGTCTTTGTTTTTGGCCAGCAGGCCCTTGGCCTCTAGCTGCTTTACCCCGCGCGAGACCTTGGATTTATCCATCAAGGTAATCTCGCCAATCACCTTCGAGCTGAGCCCTGGCTGCTCGCCCAGACGGGCCAAAATACGCCACTCGGGAATGGTCAGGCCGAACTCTCGGCTATACACCCAGGAGTAGGCATCGCTGACCCGCTTGGCCAAGTTGACCAGGCGAAAGGGTAAAAACTGATTGAGAATCAGTGAAGATACTTCATTGTTTGACATGCAGGTTTCCTATTGGGCATACAGAGCTTGCAGCGCCTCGTCTATTTCACCTCGCTCTAGGGGGCGTAAATAGGCCATAATCCACGTCTATCATTCTGAGTTCTGGTTGTTTAGTTTTATCTGAGAGCATTTGCCGAGAGTAACAGGAATTCAGATCGAGCAAAATAGCGGAGTCTGCATGAGCGATACCGAATTAGAACCTAAGCTACACAGCTACCCTGGCAGCTGCCACTGTGGCCGGGTTCAGTTTGAAGTGGACAGCCCGGATAACCCTGAAATTGAAGACTGCAATTGCTCTATTTGCAGCAAAAGCGGCTACCTGCATTTAATTGTGCCTGGCCAGCGCTTTCGCCTACTAAAGGGCGAAGATGAGCTGAGCTGCTATACCTTTAACGCTAAAGTGGCCAAACACTATTTTTGCCGCCACTGCGGGGTAAAGCCTTTTTATATTCCCCGCTCCAACCCCGATGGGGTCGACGTTAATGTGCGCTGCCTGGATATCGCCCCGGCCAATATGAAAATTGTGCCCTTTGATGGCCAAAACTGGGAGGCAAACGCCGCCAGCTTGGCCCACAAAAGCAAACTATAGAAGTTAGATATGAGTGAAGAAAAAGCCAATGCAGAGGCCACCCAGTTATTTGAACTGGATTACCAAGGTTTTACCTTTGAGTTGTTAGGCAATGAGCAGGGCCAGGAGCTGGTAAAAATTAATGGCCGTTTGCTGGCCAGTGAGCGCCCCTTACACGCCCAGGGCGAATATCAAATAGGCCACCCGGAACTTGGCGAAGTAAAACTGCAATACCAAATATTGCCCAGCGAGGGTTTAAGCAAATACCGCCTGCTGCGCCAGGACGAAGTACTCAGCGAGGGCGAACAGGCTTTTCCGCCAGAGCTATTGCAACAGCTTCAACAACTGCAACAAGCCCAGACCGGCGGCAATCGCGCCAGCCACACCATCGGTTTAATTGGTTTGTTTTTTAAGCTGTTTAAAAGCGCCAAAGCGGTCAAGGTGGTATTGGCCGGCTCGGCCCTGGCCGCCTACAGTGTTATTTTTAGCTGGCAATTTGCCCTGGTACTTATCGCGGTGATTGTGTTTCACGAATACGGCCATCTCTGGGCCATGAAGCGCGCGGGCCTAAAAACCAAGGGCATGTATCTAATTCCCTTTGTCGGCGGGGTGGCGGTAGGCGACCGGGCCAGCAGCCATTGGCAACAGGTGTTTATCGCCATGATGGGCCCCTGCTTTGGTTTGTTAATGAGTGCGGTATTCTTTGTCGCCTTTATAATAACCGAGAACCATTTTATCGGCCTGGTGGCATCCATCAGCGCGCTGGTCAATATTTTTAATCTATTACCGGTACTGCCCCTGGACGGCGGCCAGGTGGTAAAAGCCATGGTCTTCTCGGGCCGCTCTTACCTGCCCTATCTGGGTTTAATCGTAATGTCAGCGGCCATGTTCGCCCTGGCGCTACAGTTGCATTTAGGGCTGCTGGCCTTCTTTTTAGTCCTCGGGGTAATCGACTTACTGTTTAGCTGGCGCGAGTACAAACACCAAACCGTAACCCCGATGGACCGCTACGGGGTAGCCTTTTCACTGGTGTGGTATTTATTGGTGATTGCCGCATTTGTTTTTATTATCTTTAATATTGCCGCCACTGGCTTGCCCGGGTCGGAGATTGCGACTACTGTTCTGAATTCTTAGATGCCCATGCAATTGATTCAGCCAGCGCCAGCCAGCACCAAACCATATAAACTCAGCAGTTTGTTTTGGTGCATACTGCTTTCACTACTTCAGGTGCACTCTGCTGCAGGAAAAAGTCCACAAGATATCGACGTCACTCTACAACTAAAAGAGTCGGCCAAGGCCACGCTAAAGCTTGAAAACAATTCAATAAGCGCCACCTTGAGTGGCAGCGACAGCTTTATTGATATTCAGCTCAGCGCACCGGCGCTAAAATCCATATCGGCCCGGTGGCTCAAACTTACTTACCTGGCACACAATATAGACAACACTACCATGTGGGCCGACAGCTATACCAGCATCAACGGTGAGGGCTACCAAACCATAGACAGCTACACACCCACCCACAATGTTGATGGCCCTTATACTCTGCACTGGTTTAGCGGTAAGCGCAGAAAAAATATCAACCTTGGCATAAGAGTATGGGGTAAAGGGCGCATCAAGCTGGACCAAATATCACTACAATTTATTGCGCCCCCCTCAACAGCGCAGATACCACCCGAACGACAAAAGATGGCCGAAGCAGTTGTTGCCACACTTGGCCAATCATGGTTGTACCGCGATGAGTTTTCATCCATGGCCCAGCTGGGCAATTACCTTTTTCTCGACAGTGAGCCTGGGCAAAGCCAGCAGGACTTTACCAATGCCCTGAACTGGCGAATTAAGAGCTTTGATAAACACGCCCGTTTTATCCAGGCACGTCCGATTAAACCAAACAAAAATCGACAACCAAATTGGCCAGAGTTTAAGCAGGTGCATGGTGTACCCATTATTCGTCTAAACCACTCAAACTATCACTCTGAGACGGAAGTTGAGCAATTACACGGCCATATAAGATCTTTTATTGAAGTACAATTAAAACTCAAACCCGATTGCTGGGTAATTGATTTACGCGATAATCGTGGCGGCAATGGCCCAGCACTGTTGTTTGGTTTGGCCGACTTTTTTAATCATGGTAACATCGCCAGTTATGTGGCCCACCCAGAGCAAGCACTCATCCCCCTATCCCTCGATGATCGCGGGCTCTATCTTAATAACCCACACAAAACCTACCTTTACCGATTCGGCAAGCGTCATTTCGCTCAACTTACCAATAGCAAACTGTTTGTACTCATAAACCAGCATACGGCCAGTGCTGCAGAACAGTTGGCCATCGCCCTGACTGCACGGCCACACACGGTCATTAGTGGTGAGGCGAGCGCAGCCTATACCAGCTCGAATGAACTTTTTCCCATTAATGATGATTATTCCCTCGGGGTTAGCACATCATTCATGGGAGATCGATGGGGCAACACCTATCCACTGGGAATCAAGCCTCAAGCCATCACCGAAATTTGCAATTCAAAGTCTTTATATAAAGCATTAGCGGAGTAATCGCAGCCGCACTTAATTTCGCCTGATGGGGCACTCTAGTGCCAAATAGGTCTACATGACTTTATCAAGTAAAGCGATTTAGGCCACAAACTAAGGCGGTAAAAACTGATGAATAAAGGAAGTTGCCTTTGCGGCCAGGTAAGTTACCAAATAGAGGGCCCACTGGGCGACATTGTACATTGCCACTGCCAAACCTGTCGCAAGGCGCACGGCTCAGCTTTCTCCAGTGTGGCCGCCGTTGCCGAGGATAAGTTTGAACTAAACACTCAAGACCAACTCGGCGCTTTTGAATCCTCACCGGGTAAGTGGCGCTATTTCTGTAAAAATTGTGGCACTCAAATATATGCCAAGCGCGATAATAAAAACCATATTGTGCTGCGGTTGGGCTCACTGGATAGTGCGAGCGGCTACCGGCAAAGCAACCATATTTGGGTTTCTCAAAAAGCCCCCTGGTATTCCATTAGCCAGCGCTTGCCCGAGTTTGATGGCTTTGAT